>JAUWHU010000295.1 GCA_030605705.1 Thermoflexia bacterium
CAATAGAGTTGTTCCTCAATAAAAACGGTAAGCTTTTGGACACGGATTACACGGAGCAACACGGATTTTTCCTGGTTTTTTACAAAAATATCCGTGTAATCAAATCCGCGTCCAATTTCCGGTTTCTTTTATTCAGGAGCAATTCTAATATCACATCCAGTTGAGGGGGGAGAGAGATGTGGCCGCGATCTCCGGTCAAAAAAAACGGCGCACCCTCCGAAGAGGATGCGCCGCCAAGCTTCATCCTGTCAATAAATTCTTATTCCCCTGCCTGTTGCAACACTTCGGCCACCAATCTATCGCCCAGCCACAAGCCAGCACCCCGTAGAGCAAATATGACCGGTTTGACCGTTTCAAGAAAGCCGCGCTGCTTGGCTTTCAAAATAACCCCCAACGTTCCTGTGAAGAGGAGACCGTTAAGACGGGCGATCCGGCGGGCCAGTGCATCATCCAAAACCAGACGACTCCCAGGGTGCTCTAAACCTAAAGCGATTACTTCCGCCTCTCCCCGCCCCAAATCAGTTATCAGAGGAATTAACTCCGGCGAGTGAGGTGCCACCACGCGCAGCCAGGGCAAGTTCTCTACAACAGGAACGTAGACTCCCTGCTTTGCCCCGGCCAGAAGCTCATCCTGTACAGCAAGAGGAATCAATAATCGCTCGTACAACTTAGGCAGAAGATCTAAATGCTTCACTAGATGTAGGTAGAGCAGAGGAGACGTGTTGCAAATCGTCAGCTGCTCAGGCATTGGTCACATCCTGCGCCAACTTCTCGGCATCCAGGGCGAAGGGTGAAACCCGGTAACGGCCTAATGCCATCAGAAATTCCACCCGCGTCACCCCGGCTAATTGTGCTGCCCGCCCGGAGGAAAGTCGCCCCAGCTCGAACAGCTTCACCGCCGCTAACATCCGTAACTCACCGGCGAAAGATTCCGGCTCTTCCTTCAAACTGATGAAAGGCTCCTCCGGCAACCTCAGAGAAATTGTAATGCTCATCCTGTCACCTCCTACCTTATTATCCACCAGAAATCAAAGTATGTCAAAAAAAACGGCGCACCCTCCGGAGAGGATGCGCCGCGCAAAGTCGTGTAACAAGATTACTTGCGGCTACCGTTGCGAATGGTGGCCTGGGCCGCCGCCAGCCGCGCCACGGGGACACGGAAGGGAGAGCAGCTCACGTAATCCAGACCCACGCGATAGCAGAAGTCAATGGAGGCCGGCTCGCCGCCGTGCTCACCACAGATGCCGATCTCCAGGTCGGGATTGGCCGCCTTGCCCTCTTTCACGCACAACTCAACCAGCCGGCCCACCCCCACCTGATCCAGCGCCTGGAAGGGGTTCTGGGGTAGGATACCGCGATCAACGTACTGGAGCAAGAACTTGCCCTCGGCGTCGTCACGGCTGTAACCAAAGGTCATCTGCGTGAGATCATTGGTGCCGAAGGAGAAGAACTGGGCGTACTCGGCGATCTCGCCGGCGGTCAAGGCCGCGCGCGGCACCTCGATCATCGTGCCGAAGATGGCGGGCACTTCGATGCCCTCCTCTTCCATCACTTCTTGGGCGACCCGCTCCAGCTTTTCGCGCTCCAGTTTGAGCTCGTTCACATGGCTGATCAACGGGATCATGACCTCCGGGTGAACGTCCACGCCGCGTTTGGCGCAGCGACAAGCCGCCTGGAAGTAGGCGCGGGTCTGCATTTCGGTCAAGCCCTCGTACATGATGCCGGCGCGACAGCCGCGCAAGCCCATCATGGGATTGACTTCCCACATTCCGGCGACTATTTCGAGCATAGCTTCCTGCTCTTTGAGTTCTTCGGAATCGGGCGCTGTGACCCTGAGCGCGGCGACTTCTTCGATCAACTCGTGGTATGGGGGCAGGAACTCGTGCATGGGCGGGTCAATCAGGCGCATGATGACGGGCTTGCCGTCCATCGCCTCGAAAACGCCCTCGAAATCCTGTTCTTGGAAGGGCAACATATCAGCTATGGCCTCGTCGCGTACTTCCTGGGTCTTAGCCAGGATCATGCGCACGACGGCCTCGCGGGCGCGCTCGTCGAAGAACATGTGCTCGGTACGGCAGAGGCCGATCCCCTCGGCGCCAAAGTCCACCGCTTGCAGCGCGTCTTCGGGAAGATCCGCGTTGGCGCGGACTCCCATCTCACGGATCTCGTCGGCCCAGGAGAGCAATGTGATCAAGTCAATTTGATCTTCGTACTTTGCCTGTACCAACGGGACGGCTCCCGCGTAGACTTCACCGTTGAAGCCATCAATGGAGATGATATCTCCTTCCTCGATGACCAAGTCGCCAATGGTGAATCGCCGGCGGTTGACGTCCACGGTGATGTCTTCACAGCCGGCCACACAGGGCAGGTTCTTGCCACGGGCGACGACGGCAGCGTGAGAGGTCGCACCTCCCTTCTGGGTCAACACACCCTGGGAGGCTATCATGCCGGGCACGTCGTCGGGAGCAGTCTCAGGGCGCACTAAGATGACCGCCTTGCCTTCGTCGGCAGCTTCCTTAGCGCGCTCGGCATCGAAGATGGCAATGCCGACGGCGGCGCCGGGGGAAGCGTTCAGCCCCTTGACAATGAAGGTCTTCTTGGCATCCTGGTCAAAGCTGGGACGCAGGAGCAAGTCCACATACTCCGGGTCAACACGCATGATAGCTTCTTCTTTGGTGATCATGCCTTCCTGGGCCAGGTCTAGGGCCACTTTGACAGCCGCCCCGGCGGTACGCTTGCCGTTGCGGGTCTGGAGCATCCAGAGCTTACCACGCTCAATGGTGAATTCCATGTCCTGCATATCACGGTAATAATGTTCCAGATGCTTCACGATCCCCAGGAATTCCTGGTAAGACTGGGGCATAACCTCTTCGAGGCTGGGATACCTGGCGGCGCGCTCCTCTTCGGAGATACCGCGCTCGGCGGCCCACTCGCGGGAGCCTGGGAGGCTGATCTGCTGCGGGGTACGAATCCCGGCAACGACGTCCTCGCCCTGCGCGTTGACCAGGAACTCCCCGTACAGGAAGTCGTGAGCGCCGGTGGCGGGGTTACGGCTGAAGGCGACGCCGGTCGCGGAATCGTCCCCCATATTTCCGAAGACCATCATCTGGACGTTGACCGCGGTGCCCCACTCGTGAGGAATGCCTTCCGAGTCGCGGTAAGCGATCGCGCGCGCGCCGTTCCAGGAATCAAACACCGCCTTGATCGCCATATCCAGCTGCTTGTACGGGTCAGTGGGGAAATCTTCGCCAAAGCGTTCCTGGTACATGGCCCTGTACTTGGCGACCAGGCTCTTCATGCCCTCCAGACTTATCTCGGTGTCTAGTTCAATACCCTCTTTTTCCTTGAGTTCTTCGAGTTTTGTCTCAAAGTGCTCGCGGGAATAGCCCATCACGATGTCGGAGAACATGGTGATGAAGCGGCGGTAAGCATCGTAGGAAAACCATTCGTTATCAAACATCTCGGCGAGGGATACGCGCGTCTCGTCGTTTAGGCCTAAGTTGAGGACGGTGTCCATCATGCCGGGCATGGACTGGCGCGCGCCAGAGCGCACGGAGACCAATAGCGGCTTGGTGGGGTCGCCAAACTTCCTGCCGGTTTGCTCTTCGATGTCCCGCAGCCCCTTCAAGGCCTGTTCCCACATCCCCTCGGGGAACTCACCCGTCTTCATGTACTCGACACACGCCTCGGTGGTGATGATAAAGGCCGGCGGCACCGACACACTGGTCGCGGTCATTGCCGCTAAACCGGCTCCTTTGCCGCCAAATAAAACCTTCAGCTCGGCAAGTTCCGGCTCGTGCCCCAATACCTTCACGTATTCGGCTTTGGCGTTGCGCCCTAAATATACCCATTGCTTAGTCATAGTTCCTCCTTGATTTTTAATGATTGACTCTATTGAAAAAACTAGGAATTTCACCACAGAGACACAGAGAGCACAGAGATTTTAAACTTGACCTTAAAAAAATTAAGGGAAAGGTTGAGAATCTTGCGAGATCTCATCCAAAACATAAACAATTTGCAGGTAAACCTTGAAAAACTTTGCGCTCTTGGCGTTCTTTGCGGTTAGAAAATCTTTTTTCAGGGAAATCATGATTGCACTTTCGTGATTATAAAGACCAAACGTCAAACGTCGCTTTGAGCGTTCACTGTTCACTGACGATGACGCGACGCTGCAAGACATACCAATCGGCGACGTTGCGAAAACGGTCTCCCGTCTGCATGAGGGGGCCGATCTGCACATCGTGAACCCGCGCATCTACCGCGTAGGTGTAGACGGGCACGTAGAGGGGGATGGCCGGCAGCTCCTCCATGAAGAGCTGCTGGAATTCGCGGTACAGTGTCAAACGTTGCTCACGATCCACGGTGCGCCGGGCTTGCTCAATAACCTCGCTGATTCGGCGATGGCGAAAACCGGCGTAATTTTGCCCCACCAGGGCCTGCGTCTCGTGCCAGAAAGGATAGGGATCAGGGTCTCCCGGTGCCGCCAGATGTACCAACGCTGCTTCGTAGCTGCGGGACTCTAACGCGCCGCTCAAGGCCAGGGGCGGGACAGTCTGCACCGTCACCGAAATCCCCAGTTGCGCCCATTGCTCAGCAATGGCCTGACCCAATGCCTGATCCTGTGGCGTGTCGGCGACCATCAACGAAAAGGCCAGGGGCCAGCCACGCTGATTACGCAACGTCTCGGTGACGGCGTCACGCTGCCAGCCAACCTCCGACAACAAGGACGCCGCTTGTTCCGCAGCGTAAGCATAACGCGGCACTTCTGTGACATCGTAAGCCCAGGTGCCCGGCAGAAAGGGGGTTTGAGGGATGAGCGCCTGTCCCTTCAGCACCGCGTCGCTCAATTTCTGGCGGTCCAGCCCATAGAGCAACGCCTGCCGCACCTGTGTCTCGGCAAAAGGCGAAGTATCGGTCACCAACTCGTTGAAGTAGAGCATGGTCATTTCTGCACTGGGGGCGGAGTAGAAGTTCAGGTTCTCCAGCTGCCAAGCTGCAGCAAGACCCTCCGGCGGGATGCGGGCAACTCCTTCGACCAGGCCCTCCCGGTAAGCCTCGAAAGCTGCGGCGGGCGTGGGATAGAAACGCAGCACCAGGTTCTCGATGCGGGGCGCGTCGCCATAGTAACGGGGAAAACGCTTGAACGTCACCTCGTTGATCTGTCCCCCCTCGACCTGTACCTCGGTCAAACGGAAGGGGCCGGTACCCACGTGGGTATCCAGCGAGGACAAATCCGTCGCCCGGATTCCTTTCAGCAAGTGCGCCGGCAACAGGCCAATGGTGACGTAATCTAAGAAGGGAGCATACGGCTCTGAGAGGATGAACCGCACCGTCAGATCGTCCATTTTCTCCACGCGCACCGTCTGCCACAGTGCGCCGATGTCCGGGGGGCCGGGATAGTCAGGGTCCTGAAGCAACCCCACGGTGAAAAGCACGTCATCGGCAGAGAGCGGCATCCCGTCATGCCAGAGCGCGCGGCGGTTCAAGTGAAAAGTGTAGGTGATGCCCCCAGGCGCGATCTCCCAACCGCTCGCCAAATCCGGCACGATCTCGCCCCGCATAGTCATGCGGGTCAAGCCGCTGAAGGCCAAGGCGGTCACGTCGCTATCGGCGTCATTGTAGAAACTGAGCAAAGGATTGAGGGATTGCGGGTAGCCGCTCACGCTCTCGACATAAGTGCCGCCGGGGGCCGGGCGGTACTCTGTCGTGTAGGTTGTGGCGAGGTAAGCCAACATGCCGGCGGTGAGGAGAAACCCCACGCCTACCAAGAGCATTTGCCAGCCAATACGACGGAACATCTTAGTGTTTTATCAGGGAATCAAATTCAGCAATTCAGCCACCGGCATTTGACCGATGGCTGAACAATTACTCCAGCCTTTGTCCTGACGCCGCGCTCAACGGTCAGTTCAAGAGGAGCACGTTGACGAGGGCCGCCAGGAAAAAAAGCACCGAGGTCCCTACTGTCAACCGGAAGAGTAAGAGCTCCGCGCCCCGTCGCTGGCGGACCATTCCCGTCTGAGCGCCGCCCATGACGCCGCCCAAACCACCGCTCCGGACCTCAAAGAGAACCAAAACAACGAGCACTACGCCCAGAATGATCTGAACAATATTCAGGTAAGTTTCCATTCTTTTTTTGCCTCCGCATACTAGATACCCGGCCATTATAACACGCTACAGGAAAATGACAATGGAAATGGCTGGATGTGGTCAGAAGTCAAACGTCAGAAGTCAAACGTCAAGCGTCAAAACAAGAACAGATGAGCACAGTTATTAAGTTTGGGGCAGAAAGCCCCAATGAAACCGACTCCCCAGACGCCCCCGGGGACGGGGGCTGCGAGCCGTGGGGAGTAGAATTGAACAATCCTGTAGTGAGGGCAGGCAGTACCCACCAAAAGCAAGCGTGCCAGAGCGTAATGCTCCGGCACGCCACAGAAAACGGTCTATCCTGGCTTACAGATCGCCGTAGACTTTGTCCATGATCTCGTCGGTGACGTCGGCGACGACGTTGTGCGGTGGCAGTTTCTCGTATTTCATGAACTCCGGCAGCCGGTCATCCAGATTGGTGAAGCCGGCGCCCTCGTTGAAGGCACGCTCGCGCTTGAGAATCTCGCCGCCCAGGGCGACGATCTCGTCTCCGGTGAAGTTGGTGCCCAACATCCCGTTGACCTCCTCCACCAGGCCCTCGAAGCCGCTGGGGATGTCCAGGATAGCGAAGGAGATGAAGAGGCAATGGCCGGTGGAATCTAAGGCAGCGGTGGTCTTCTGGAAGGCGAGGCTCAAGTCAGCCTTGGAGGCATCTGCCAGCAAGGGATCAACCTTGCCGCCGGTGCCGGCGATTTCCGGCGCGATGGTGTAGCCGGCGGTGTGGTCAGCGCCCATTGTGCTGGTGGCATAGGTCACGCCGATGCCTTTGATGGCCCGTGGTTCGTAGGCGGGCATGGCCTGTCCCTTGACCGCCGGAACACGCGGATTGCCGAAAGCTTCGCCCACCATCGCCGCGCCGCCGCCTAAGAGGCGGCCTATCGGCGTCCCCTTGCCCATCTTCTTGATCAGCTTGATCGCGCCCTCGGCATCGCCGAAGGGGAGCAGGCCGGAATCCATCGCCACGCCGATGGCAACACCCGTCTCAATGGTGTCCAGACCGTAGGCGTTGCACAGGTACACCATCTTGCCGATGGCATCCAGGTCATCAATCCCGCAATCGGCGCCCAAAGCCCAATCCGACTCGTACTCGATGCAGGAGACGATCTCCTTGCCTTTCTTGTCGTACAGTGTGCCGGAGCACTGGATCACGCAGCCGGGGCTGCAGGCATGGTTGTAGATCTCCTTGCCCATGCGCTTCTTGTTCGTCTCGAAGATGGCCTCGCCGGAGATTTTCGCCGCGCCCTCGAAGCGTCCATCGCGGAAGTTGCGGGTGGGGAAGCCGCCGGACTCGTTGATGATGTTCACCAACACGGCGGTGCCGTAGGTGTTCAAGCCACCTTTGGGTTTGGTGACAGCGTGCTCGCCCAGCGCCGCGCGCAGCTTCTTGGCTCCCTGCTTGAAAAGCGCCTCATCTGCGCACTTCACGGCAGGAGCGCCGGTGGAATCCACAACGATGAACTTAAGTCCCTTGCTGCCCATCACCGCGCCCAGGCCGCCGCGCCCGGAGTAGCGCGTGGGTTGCTTCTCCATGTCGTTGAAGGCTACGCCGGAGTTCTTGTACTTGAGCTCCCCGGCGACGCCGATGCCCGCGATGTGGGCCTTCTTCCCGAAGCGCGCGTACAGTTTCGGGAAGACCTTGTAGAGATCGCGGCCGGTGTACTCATCGGCGGGCAGGAATTCCGCGTGCGGCTTTTCCCCGTCCCAGGTGAGATGGAGCAGCCAGTACTTGCCGGCTTCCTCCGGTTGCCCTTCCACCACGATGGCCTTGAGGCCCATCTTGGCGAGAGCGGGAGCGTAGCCGCTGCCGACGTTGGATTCCTTGATCCCGCCGGTGAGGGGCGACTTCCCGCCCACGGACAGACGGGCTGAAGTGGGGGCCACCGTCCCGCTGAGCAAGCCCGGCGCGAAGACGAGCTTGTTGTGCGGGCCGAGGGGATGACATTGGGGATCAACTTCGTCGTAGATGATCGTAGAGGTAAGACCTCGCCCCCCTAACTGTTGGTACTTTTCAGATACTTCCTCCAACTTAAGTGCACGGTCAGTCATGTTAACACGCAAAATCCACATATTAAAACCTCCTTGGTCTAATGTGATTTGTGCTCCGGATGATGCTCCTCGGCACACAATAAAAAAAGGACGCAACCCGGCCTCCCGTTGGGGGATGGGTTGCCTCCTTTGCAGACACGGCAGGCGCAGAAATTGCTCTCTGTGCCCTATCGCCCAATCCTCCCGGAGGGAGGTGTATGGGTCGGAGGCGATATATTGATGGTCTTATTATAAGGCATTTGGCCTCAATTGTCAATAAACTCCCCTGCAAAAAGTCTCATTCCTAACCTGGCAAAGCCAGAACCAAGAAGGACATCACCACGGACGTAGCATGGGCAGGCAGCGCCCATAACACGGAGGTCTGGATTTACTGTTTTCTTCTCCGTGCCCTCCGTGGTGAAATTCTTGCCCAATGTACAAGATTTTCATTGATAAAGTATTAACGCAGAGCCGCAGAGAAAAAATGTGAAACTCCATTCACGACAAAAAGCGTTCCCTTGACTTTTCTGCCGCTGAGAGTATCCTCATAATGGGAACTGCAATTGAAACATCCCGCCCTACTTTCCCTGGAGGAGAAGACTCATGAACACGAACACACGCCGCCCTTACATAGCCATCGAGGGCGTCATCGGTGTGGGGAAAACAACCTTAGCGCGGATGCTACAACCTGGCTTCCAGGCCGACCTGCTCTTGGAAGCTTTTGACAAAAACCCTTTCCTTTCCGATTTTTACGGCGACCGCGCGCGGTATGCTTTCCAAACCCAGATTTTTTTCCTGCTCAGCCGCTATCGCCAGCAGCAGGCTATCCTCCCCACGCGGCACAGCGTCGCACACCTGGCGGACTACCTGTTCGACAAGGATCGTCTCTTCGCGCGCCTCAACGTCACAGGGGATGAGCTCACCATGTACGAGCGGCTGTACGAAGCGCTGGCAGAAAACATCCCCACGCCCGATCTGGTGGTCTACCTGCGTGCCGAGTTCGACACGTTGATGGAGCGGATCGCTATGCGCGACCGGCCCTACGAACGGCGGATGGAACAGGGATATATCGGCGCGCTGCGCCAGCGTTACGAGGAGCTCTTCGCCGCGTACACCGCCACGCCGCTCCTCGTCATCGAAACGGATACGCTGAACTTCGTGCGGAACCCGGCAGACCTGGAACAGGTCGAGCAGCGCATCCGCGCGGCTTTAGCGGGCGCCCATCAGCCGCCCCTGCTGCAATTGGAGGCGAAAACGACGCCACACATCAACTGGCGACTCCCGGCCCTCCTGCCCTCAGAACCCCGGTCGGAAGCTAATTGGCAGGCGTTGGGGGATTTTCTCGCCCTGACCACAGCCGTGGGAGAAGTAGGCGGTGAGCTGGCGCGCCATCCTCCTATCAGCCCGCAAGGCGCGACAGAGGAACTGCGACAATCCTTGACGCAGGCCGCCCACGCCCTGGAGGCACTGGCGCAACGCACCGGCGTCTCTCTGACAGAGGGATAGTGACGGAGAGAGAAGGAATAGACACTGTGAAAAAACATTACATCGCCATTGCGGGGAACATCGGCGCGGGCAAATCCACCCTGACATCTCTCTTGAGCCAGCGGCTGGGATGGGAACCTTTCCTCGAGGGAGTAAGCGACAATCCCTACCTGAGTGATTTCTACGAGGACATGAACCGGTGGAGCTTCCACTCCCAGGTTTTCTTCCTGGCGCGCCGGCTACTCCACCATCGCCAGCTGCTGGAGCGCCCTCATTCAGTGATCCAGGACCGCACAGTCTACGAAGACGCTGAGATCTTCGCCCGCAACCTCTACGAAGGCGGCGCGATGCAGGAACGGGACTACCGGACCTACCATGATCTCTACATGGCCGTGACCTCCATCCTCCCGCCGCCCGATCTGGTCATCTATCTGCAAGCCTCGGTCGCCACCCTCTCCGAACGCATTCGACAGCGGGGACGCTCCTACGAACGCCAGCTCTCACCGGATTATCTTGCACAACTCAACCGGCTTTACGAAGACTGGGTTCAACACTTCGCACTCTGCCCGGTGCTTACCGTGCCGGCGGATCGCCTGGATTTTGTAGCCAATGGCGAGCACCTCACCCTCATCACCCAAAGGATTTTAGCGCGCTTGCAGGGCAAGGAAGTCGTCAGATTTGATTAAAGGCCCCCTTGAAAAAACTAGGAAATTCACCACAGACCGTAGGTGTGGGCAGGCAGTGCCCACAAACGGAGAACACAGAGATTTTAAACTTGACCTTGAAAAAATTAACTTTTTGATGTGTAAAGTGGAATTTTCTCAAACCAAACATCAAATTTTCTTCATCTTCTCCGTGTCCTCTGTGTCTCTGTGGTTAGATGACCTTTTTTCAGTAAACTCATTAACCCAACGAGGTCAAAAGCAAAATGAACGCACAAACCGTACCCGATAAACATCCGTCCGCCACGGCCGCCACGCCCCCCACAGCCGACACCACATCCAGCCGTACCCGTGCGCTAGAGCGTCTCTCCTTCCTCTACGAAGCGGCCCGCACGCTGTCCACAACGCTCGACACGAACGAAATTTTGCAACAGCTGATGAACCTGACGCACCAGTATTTTCAGCCGGACGCCGTCTCGGTGGCCCTGGTCCAGAGCGATGACAGCCTCATCTTCCAGGCTGCTTCAGGGAAAGCGGCGGATCAGGTGCTGGGGATGCAGCTCCCCCCAGGCACCGGCATCATCGGATGGGTTGCCGAACATCAGCGTCCGCTCTGGGTTCCGGCCGTGAATCAAGATACCCGTTTCTGCCAGGATGTGGACCAACAAACCGGATTCACCACCCAGGCCATCTACGCGGAGCCGGTGTTGCAAGGCGAGCGCAGCATGGCCGTGCTGGAAATGCTCAATCCTGCCGAAGACATGGAATTACAGGAAACCCAGGCGGTCATGTCGGCCCTGGCGGCGCTGGCCGCGCCGGCCATCCGCAACGCGGTGTTGTTTGAGCAGGTGAGCAACGCCGAGGAGCGTTACCAGCGACTCTTCGAGCTCAACCTGGACCCCGTCATCATCCTGGACGCCGCCGGCGGCCTCTTAGATTTTAACAAGGCAGCACAACGGCTATGCCCGCTTTCCTCCCATGAAAAAACGAGCGATTGTCTGAAGGTGCTGGGTTTGACCGCGCAAACGTTCGAAAAGTTTAAGGCCACCCTCGAAACCCAACAGACCGTTTCCTGGGAGCTCACTCTGACCGCCGCTGACGGTCAGAAGCACATTTTAGAGACTTATCTGGCGCGCCTGCCCCACTATACCCCCAACGGCGCCTATCAATGGCTGGCCCACGACATCACCGACCAGGTTGAGCTGGAGGAAGTGCGGGAACGACTCTCTCACATGATCGTGCATGACTTGCGCAATCCACTAGGCAACATCGTCAACTGCATAGAGCTCATTAGTAATGCCCGGAACGAGAAAGACGCGACCATGCCCATTGACCAGTTACTGCTCATAGCCCTGCGCAGCGCGCATCGTATGGACCGGCTCATCGGCGCCATTATTGATACCGCGCGTATGCGCTCCGGCGAAGCCACCCTCTCAGTGACGACCATTGACATCCCTACACTGGTGCAGGAGATAACGGAAACTATCGAACCATCCCTGAAGCATCGCCGCCAAACCCTCCACCAGCACATCGTGGAGTGCCCCCCACCCCTGCAGGGGGATGTGAATTTGCTCCGGCGCGCCCTGACGAATTTACTCGACAATGCCATCAAATTCACCCCGATCAAAGGCAACATCAATCTCCATGTAACCTACGACAACGAGGCCTTCTACTTCTCCGTCAATGACACCGGTCCCGGCGTCGCAGCGGAGGATCAGAAACGCATCTTTGATCTCTACGTCCGTGGTCGGGGCAGCCAGAAAATCCAGGGGGCGGGGTTAGGTCTGGCTTTCTGCAAACTGGTGGTGGAAACCCACGGAGGGCGCATCTGGGTGGAAAGTCAACCCGGTACAGGAACGACATTCACCTTTACCATCCCCCGGGAACTTCCCCTCGACATATTGCACTCCTCATAAGGCACAGCATGACCACAAAACTTTACTATCACGATGGTAGACTACGCGAATTCACGGCACACGTCACCGCGCGGCAAGAGACGGAACGCGGCCTCGCCGTATGTCTGGATCGCACGGCCTTTTACCCCACCTCCGGCGGACAACCCTACGACACGGGCACGCTCAACGGGATTCCCGTGCTGGACGTGTGGGCCGACGAGGTTGAGGAGGTCTGGCACCTGCTCGCCCAGGCCCTCGACACCGAGTCGGTCAACGGGCAAGTCGCCTGGGAGCGCCGTTTCGACCACATGCAACAGCACACCGGCCAACACCTGCTCTCCGCCGCTTTCATGTACCGCTGTCAAGGAAAGACGCTCAGCTTTCACATGGGACACACGGCGAACACGTTGGATATCGCCCTCCCGCGTCTGGGTTGGGAAACCGCCTTCCAGGTCGAGGATGAGGTCAACCGAGTCATCTGGGAAGATCGGGAGATCAGCGCGCGCTTTGTCACCGATGAAGAGCTGGCGCAGCTCACACTACGCCGCCAGCCCCAGGTGAGCGGGCCGGTACGTGTCGTGAGCATTGAGGAATACGATGCCACCCCCTGCGGCGGCACCCATACCGCGCGCAGCGGTGAAGTCGGCCTCGTGAAACTCACAGGAATTGAGCACTACAAAGGCAACATCCGCGTGACCTTCCTGTGCGGGGGACGCGCGCTACGAGATTACCGCCGCGCCCTGCGCACGCTCCAACAGCTGGGCCGGCAGCTCACCGTCGGACAAGAGGAGCTTCCTGACGCCATTGCCCGCCTCCAGGAAGAGAGCAAGATGCTGCGGCACGCGCTGCACGAGGCTCAGTCGCTGCTCCGTGAGGCGGAGGCCGGACGTCTGTGGGACGCGGTCTCGCCGGTGAACGGCGTCCGGCGCATCCTGGCCTGCTGGCCCGCGCGCCCCTTCGCGGAGCTGCAGAGCCTCGCCGCACAGCTCCAGGCGCGCCCCAAGACCTTCTTCCTGCTGGCAACACTGGAGGAGCGCGGCGCGCGTCTCATCTGCGGCCGCAGCGACGATCTACCGAACTTGGACGCGGTCGCCATCCTGCGCACCGCCCTGGCTCCCCTGAACGGGCGAGGCGGCGGCTCTCCCGCTCTGGCCCGAGGCGGCGCGCCCCCCGCCGCACAGGAAACCGTACTCGCAGCCCTGCAAGGCGCGCTGCCGGTCACACATCTTCTCAATAATTTGGGGGAGCTCGGGCCGGTCTCCTGACCGTGCCCGTCTGCCATACCCGCAGCCATACAACACGGAGGTAGTACCATGCAAGAGATCGCACCCGGCATCTTCGTCGAGAACTGTTATCCGCCCTACAACCTCGGATTGATCACCATCGCAGCTGGAGGGCTGGTCGTGGATGTTCCACCTCGCCCGACCCACGCCCGCCAATGGCTGCGGAAAGTCCAGGAGGTGACCGGCCCCATCCGCTACGTGGTGCTCACCGATGCGCAACCCGAACGCTTGATCGGAGCGGCTCTGTGGGATGTGCCCATTATCGCCTCAGAGACCACGGCGCGATACATCGCGGCCCTGGACGAGAAAGCGTGGCCGGAGCTGCTGAGCAACGCCCAAGAACGTTTCCCCACAGAGGATCTCTCGCCGGAGTCCCTTCCCCTTCGCCGGGTAACACTGGCCTGCGACAGGGAAGTCCGGCTTCACTACCGCGAGCCTGCGCTGAAGATCGAGGCGATCGCCGGGGCAGCCCTCGGGGGCCTCTGGCTCACGGTTCCCGACCAGCAGGTGCTCTTCGCCGGGGATAGCGTGGTGTTCCGCGAGCCGCCGCTGCTGGATCGCACACCTGACCGTCAGGCGTGGCTGGGATCGCTCGCGGCGCTCGAAAAACGTGCAGCCATCCGGTGGATCGTGCCGGGGCGCGGGCACATCAAAGCCCGGCGCGGGGATCTTGAAGCCCAACGCGAATTCATGCGCGTAGCCTGGCACACCGCCCAAACACTGGCGCAGGAGACAGTGGCCGGTACCGGCCTGGCTCAGGCAACGCGGGAGCTGCGCGAAGCATTCTTCCCCACAGCCTCCAAACACTCGGAGACCCAACTACGGATCAGGCACGGCCTGGAGCAGCTGGTGGCAGAAATCCGCGCCGCGCAAGAGCCTGACGGTGATTGGCGACCAGGACTCATACTATAATTCACCGAAAGAACATCGAGTGACCCGTGACTCATGAACGAACACCAATCACCAGTAACCGATAACACAGCTCCCACGGTGGAGGATATTCTGGCAAAAACGCGCCAGCGGAGAGCAAACGCCCAACCGCGTGAGGAACTCTCGCCGGGACAGCGACGCGCCTTGCTGCGGATGAATCGCCTCGTCTTCTGGCTCTCCAAGCACTGGCTGGCTCTCTTCAACGTGCTGGCGGGGCTGTATGCCGGCGGAGTACTCCTCGCGCCGGTGCTGATGTACACCGGACACCCGGAGAGCGCGACCGCGCTGTACCACTTTTACAGGCCGTTTTGCCACCAGTACCCCTTCCGTTCATGGTTTCTCTTCGGTGCGCGGCTCGCCTACCCCGGAGAGCTGCTGCCGGAGTCGCTGCGCCAGCTGCACAGCTTCGTAGGGGATGCTACGTGGGGCTACAAGCTCACGCTCTGCCAACGCTGCGCCGCCACATACATGATCATCTTGCTCGCCGGCCTGCTCTACGGCGTGCTGCGCCGCCGTCGCCAGATTCCTTTGCTGCCGCCCTGGGTCTACTTCGCCTTCGGGCTACTCCCGATGGCGCTCGACGGCGGCTACCAGTGGATCACCCACGTCATCGAATGGTTCTGGCCCCACCGGGCCATGCTCTACGAAAGCACCCCGTTGCTGCGCGCTATCACCGGCGGTCTCTTCGGCTTGACAACTGTCGCCTTTGCCTATCCTTATCTTAACGAGTTCTTTGAAGAAACGAAAACTTTGCTAACTTCACGCTATCATTGGGCTTAGGAGTTGTCCGCTCACTGAACCATTTCCGAAGCGGAAGATACCATCATTCCTATCAGGAGGTACTGTTCATGCACCCACCCATCGCTCCAATTCTATTTACTGTCGGCCCCTTTGCCGTCCACTGGTACGGGCTTCTCATTGTGACGGGCATTATGTTAGGCGCGCTCGTCGCCACTGTTCTGGTCAAAAATGCCGGGGAGGATCCTGAATACGTCTGGGATATGCTACTGTTCGTCGTGCTTTTCGCCGTCATCGGGTCGCGGATCTACCACGTATTCTCCCAACCAGAAGGGGGACTCATCGGCTGGAATTATTACAAAGAGCACCCGCTGGAAGCTCTCTACATCTGGAAAGGCGGCCTGGGGATTTTCGGCGCGGTCATCGGTGGCATCTTGGGCCTCTCGCTCTACGCCAAAATGCACCACCTGCGCCCTCTCCAGTGGTTGGATTTCGCAGCGCCGGGGATGGCTCTGGGACAATCAATCGGACGATGGGGCAACTACATAAACCTTGAGCTCTACGGCCCCCCCACCGATCTGCCGTGGGGTCTCCTCATCCCGCCGGGATACCGCATCATCCCCTACACTGATCTAATGCTATATCCACCGGACACGCTCTTCCACCCCACCTTCCTCTACGAGTCGCTGGGAGCACTGGCGCTTTTCCTCATCCTGTTCCTGATGGGTACTAAGTACGCCGCACGCCTCAAAGCGGGAGACTTGCTCGCCGGCTATCTCATCGGCTACTCCGTGATTCGATTCTTCACGGAGATGTTGCGCCCAGATGCCTGGCAGATGGGAACGTTAGCCGCCGCGCAAATCTTCTCCCTCATATTCATCGCACTCGGCGTTATTTTCCTGGTCGTGCGCCACCGGTTAGAACGCGGGGGGAGTGAAAAAACCGCGCCAATGAAAGCGACTGACAGCCTAGACCAACCGCCGAATTAGAGGGATGAGGAGTGAGGAATGAAGAGCCGTCAGCCACCACTCTCTAACCGCACCACAAACGAGAAAATGCCTGACCTGGAATTACAAATTGGGCT
>JAUWHU010000112.1 GCA_030605705.1 Thermoflexia bacterium
AAGCTCATATCAAGAATTTGCGCAAGATTAAAAGGAAAGGGATAGATGGCTTTCTTGACGGGCCAAAGCATTGGTATGTAAAACCTAAAGCAAGCAGTTGAATATTCTGATTATAGATAAATCAGCAGCTATTAAGAAAACTACAACGTTTTCTTAATAGCTGAAGGTTGTTAGAGGCGGCGGCGATGGGGAGCGTGGCGTGGTTGCTTTTGCCGTGGGGACGTGGCTGGTCGCTGCTCGGCGCACTGCCGGCGTATCTGCTGGTTGCCTGGCGGGTGGGATTGCTCGCACCGGAGGAGAGAGCCATGCTGGCTCCGCTGTTAAAACAGGGGTAAATTGTACGCCGGTTTCCTTAAGGTATAATTGGAGTTGGGCGGAGCCGCTCAGGATAGCACAAAGCGGGATCGCTGGTGCAGATAGTGTGGGCGAATCAACTCACGGCAAGTTGTACAATTTTCCCGAGATGCAGATCGTTAATCCCTTAGATTTTATTGATTGTATGGAGGGAATGCTATGATCACAGACACCGAAATCAAAATAAAAGGTATCGAAACGTTAATCAAATCATTAGGAAAGTTGAATGCGGAACGTTTCATCACATTGCTATTACGCGAACCCTTTGATTACACCAAGTGGCAACGCAATTTGTGGACTGATAAAAGCGTAGAAGAAATTAGTCAAATGGCAATGCACAGCCGCCTAACCAACGATTCAAATTGACGGGCTAATGTATAGCTGAGGGAGTATTTACGCTTGGGGTTAGGTGGCTATTGAGGTTTGTGTCACGCACCCGCCCAACCAGCGGCCCAATCCTGGGCTTCCCCCAGAATGCAAGGACACCCAATCACGCTCTGCGTGGCACAAATCGTCAGGAATCAGAAGTTAGTACCTTATCGACAAGCTGCTTGTTTTTTGTGGCAGAAAATGAACCACAGATTTGTGAGCACTGCCTGCCCACACTACACACGGATTACACAGATTGGGTAAAGAATGAGAGAAAATCAGTGAAAATCAGTGAAAATCTGTGTAATCTGTGGTTAGATTTTTGGTTCTGGCTTGTCCAGGTTAGGGACGAGAAAAAGGAGTTGAAAATATGGAGCTTTCACAACTTGAACAGATGATCCGCTGGCTAGATGAGGAGCGCAAGAAAGACAAAACGCTCATCGCTACACTCCAGGAACGGGCGGAGCAGCAAAGTTTGCTCATTGAGGCGCAAACCAGAGAGCTGGGCGAGCTGCACCAGGATCTCGTTTCGCTGCGGGCAGACTTGCGGCACACCGACGATTATCCCGTGATGATCGAGAAAACCCAACGCGACCTCAGCAGCGCGGTCGAAGAGCTCAAAGAGAGTCTGCGGCGGGAGAAAGTGGAAGCGGAACACTTGCGGCAGGTGGAAAGAGAGGCGTACCATCAAGAGCTCGGCGAGCTGGACAAGAAGATCCGCGGCCTGGCCCGCCACGAAGAATCGCTTCAGGCCCGCGAGGCCGGCGAACAGCGGCTGCATTTGCAGCTTCAGCAAACCAGCAATGCTCTGGCCGACCTGACCAAGCGTACCGAAGACCGCTTCCAATCCATCCTCTACTTAGAGGAGCAACGTCGCGCGGACACTCGCCGGCTTGCCACACTGGAGGGGGACGCGCAGACTCTCCGCAAGGCGACGGACGAGATGAAGGTAAAGCTCGTGCGGCTCGAAGACAGCATTCGCAAGCTGCCGGCCCGCGTGGAGGAAGCCGTTCAAACTGTCAAGTCTTACGATTCCACAATCGAAAAATTGCGCGTGGCCGATTTCCAGCGCGAGCAGCGGATGAAACAGTACGCAGCGCAGGCCCAAAAGGTCGAGGAAGAAATCGCTCACATGTTAGAACAGACGCAAAAATACACCCTGCTCTACAACAAGAACCAGCAAGCGCTGGCGGCCCTCGAATCCTTCCGCACGCGCCTGGAAAAACGGCAGAATGAGATCGCGGAGATGCAACGCCTGAACGAGGAGCGCGTGAAGCGGGAATGGGAGGAGTGGCAAACCCTCTTCGCCCGCGACTGGCAGAAACGCCAGGTCACCGAAGAAGACCGCCAGCGCCGGCAGGATTTGACCGGTCAGCAGATGGCCGAGCACCTGACGAGACTGGACGAAACGGCCAAACTCTACTACGAGGAGATTTTTACCCTTTGGGAGGAACTGCGCGACGCAGCCGGTCGCTGGAACAAGGCCCTGCAAGACATCACTGAACCCACTACCGAAACGTCATCTCGACGACTCAAGAACCTGCGCCGCTTCGCCGAAGAGGAGCACAGAGACCTGTTGTAGAATTCAGACCTCTCAGACCTCCGAGGTTTCGGAAACCTCGGAGGTCGTGTTGTTCTTGTTTAGTAGCTCTTGAAGACGAGTGGCAGGTAGAATTTCCGGACTCCGAAGTCCCAGACGTAGTCAAATTGCATGGGGCCTTCGTCCACGTAGCCTTCCTTCGTCAAAGTGACCCGGTAGCCGTTCGTGGTCGTCAACGGCGTCGTGGGCGTGAAAAGCACCACCGTGCCGGTGATATTCCCCGAACCAAAGATAGGATCCGTGAACGGCGTCACCTGCTGTCCGAAGGCGAAGGTCCCGCTGTACACCGTCCCGTCGAAGAAACCGGTCAAGGCGAAGGTGGCGGAGTTGACGAGGGTCGTTTGCAATTCGCGGTTGAAGGTGGCGCTGATGGGACGAGTCACGTTCCAGGCCAGCGTGCCCTGCTCCGGGTAGGTCGCCACAACCAACGGATCGCGCCAGTTGTGGACGGTATCCGTCACCGTCAGCACGCCGGTCGCGCCGTAAGCCACGGTGAGAGAGCGATTGGCAAAGCCGACTAACGTTCCCCAGTTCTCTACCACATCCCAGGAACCACGAGTGTACTTGTACTCCAACGTTGTCCCTTCCGCGGCCGTAGTATCGTAACCCCACTCGTTCACGCCCAGTCGCGTGATAGGTTGCGCGTTGGGGCTCCAGAAGCCCCCGAGGACGTCCGCGTTGTCGCCGGTGATGTAGACCGTATCTCGCGCCGGCGTGAAGTCCGGCACGGTGACGCGGAAGTGCAGCGCGACCAGGCGCGCTTCGGCGATTCCCGACGCCTCGTTGGAGAAGCCGGACTTGTTGAAGGAGGTGTCCAGCGCCTGCACGGTGTAGGTGTAAGTTTGATCGGTCGTCACACCGGTGTCGGTGTAGACGGTGGCCGGCGCCAAAACGCGGGCGATCTTCACGGCATCGCCTGTCGTCTCCCCCTCGCCGTAGCGGTAGAGCTCGTAGGCGTAGAGATCGCCGTCGCTCACGGCGTCCCACTGCGTGGTGATGTGGTCCGCCCCCCAGTGGATCACGGTCAGGTTCTGCGGAGCCGCCGTGGGGGTGATGTCGGAGGATGCCTGTACGTGGAGCAAGCCGGGGCTGACGACGCCGGTGGCGAGGATGATGCCGCTTCTGTCCGCGTAGACCCAGTCGCGCCCACCCGTGGTGGAATAGCGATAGACGTAGTAGTACTCGCCTACTTCCTCCGGCATCAGCTGCCCCTTAAACTCGTCGTTGCTGCCGGAATCGCCGTGGAACGTCGCGTCCTCCCAGTCCGTCCAGGCGGAAGGTGCAGAAGTGGTGCCGCCTAAGCCGACTTGAGCCATGAGGCCCTCCGTCTCGCCGGCCACCGAGGTCACGCCGTCAATCCAAACTTGCCCGTAGATATTTTCCGTCGGCGTGATGCCCACGGTGTGTGTGATCTCGTAGGGCCATTGCAGATTCGCCCAGCCGATGATGTCGTGGGGCATTCCGCTGGCTTCGTTGGAGTAATCGCTGGTCAAGAGAGTGGTATCATTTTTGCTGCGGATAACATAGTAGTAGTTAACGGCGTTGGTCAAGCCAGTGTCGGTGTAAACGGTCGTGGTGGTGTTGGTGATGAACTCGTACCCGCCGCCGCTGAGCAAACTGCGATAGAGATCATAGCTGTCGGCGCCGGTCGCCGCGCTCCAGCCCAGGGTCAGCTCATGGCTGGCCTCGGCGGTGACGGCCAGATCGCTGACGACGTCGGGCGGCGTTTGCAGCACGCCGGAGAGCACCAACAGCGCGCCGCCCATCGCTGGTACCGAGGCGACCGTGAGCGTGCCATCACCGGCGACAGTGTAACTCGCGCCGCTGTTGAGCACATCGGTGAAGACGGCGCCGGCGTTCAGGTAGCCGCTCACGTCCACCGCCACGCTCTGCGCTGTCGTGTC
>JAUWHU010000370.1 GCA_030605705.1 Thermoflexia bacterium
GCGGGAGCAGCGGTCTCCCCCTTCCCTTGTAGGGAAGGGGGCCGGGGGGTTAGGTAAAAGCTCTGCCCAACAACATCATCATTGGTTAGAAAGTTACCCCTATAGGGTGCTTTTGACCAACCACGGTTCCCTGTGGTGCTACCCGCAAAGAGCGCAAAGATTTTAAAACTTAATTTTCTTCTTAGCGTCCTTTGCGTCTTGGCGGTGAGGTGTCTTTTTCAGAGGAGTCAACTATGGAATTATTGCTGACCAATCGTTACAGTACCGGGCTGTTTTTATCCCTGAGCCGCCGTACTTTGCACCCGCGAGTGAGCCATCCGTTGGAAAAACTCATCACGGGGATTTTGATGCTGCGTAAAAATTCCGTCTGGCGGCGCGCCATTCGCCTCAACCAACAGATCGTCCGCGAGCGAGTCCTGGCTCCCGACGAACTCCGGCAAGTGGAATACAACGTCCAACGCCACGCCGCCCATTGCATTTTAGATCTTTATCGCAATAGTAAAAACCTCGCCGCTTTAGATGTTCTGTTCCCGCCGACTCCCGAAACAGCGGCCCTCATCAAGCGCAGCCGCCGGGGATGCGCCGGCGCGGTGCTGGTGCTCCCACACCTCAGCAACTTCGATTTGGCGCTGACGACAATTGCCAGACGCGGCATGGCGGCGCAACTTATCTCTCAAGCCGATCCCGGCATGTTCTACAAACTCCAAAATAACATTCGCGTTTCCAGCGGGTTAGAAGTGACTCCGGCCAGCCAGGAGAGTTACGCGCAGGCGGTTGGGCGGCTGCAAAACGGAGGCATCGTTATCACTGCTGTTGACCGGCCTATTCCCGGCAAACATCGTACCCTCAATTTCTTCGGGCATCCGGCCCCGCTCCCTGCCGGGCACGCGCGTCTGGCGATGGCTGCTGAAGTCCCCGTCATCGTGATGTCCGCGCGGATGCGGGCTGATGGAACCTACCGGTTCAACGTCTCTGCTCCTATCCCGATGCAATCACACGCCGATTATGTCACCGCCGTCCGCCGCAATGCCGAAAACGTCCTCGCCGTGATAGAGTCTCACATCCGCCAGTCCCCGGAACAATGGTTGATGTTCTATCCGTTGTGGGAAGGTGATACGTGAGATTAGTGATCAGTGATTTGAGATTCGTGATTGGCGCCGACGATACTACAATAACATGGTGCGGCAAAGCCGCAAATTACAAATGAAAAATGAGCAAATGGCGAAATGACGTTTGACTTTCAACAAGGCACACAATGACGCTCAATACTCCTAACCCGGCTAAGCCGGAACCAAACAGGATTCAATTTGCTTATATGAACGAGCTGATGTATATTGACTCAACCCAAGTGTAAGGAGTTGAGCCATGGCTACCCAACTACTGAGCGAAAAGTATGCTACGGATTTGTATGGTGTCTTGAACTGCTTTGACCGCATCATCATCTCTGGCAATCTTCATCCTTTGTGCTACCCCAAAGGGATGACGGGTTATCTGTATGCTCACAACATCCGCATCTTTGACTACACCGAGTTTGCTCAGCCGCTCCGGGATGCGCTGCGCGCCAACGCCCAAGCCATCGCTGCCGAAAACGGATTGGAGATCGAGTTCATCACAAAGCACAAAGCCTTTCGGAAAGAAAAGCGCATCCAAGCGATCCTGAAAGAACGGGGAACTCATCCTGGATTGGTTCATATCTTCTCGGCGATGGAGACCTGTAGCTCTTACCGGCCCTGGCACAACAAGGCCACCGGCAAAACCTATGTCAAACGCACCTCCGGCCGCTGCTTGCATTACTACTTCTACTTCATCGATGAAGAGTTGTGCCTGTGCTATTTGCGGGTCCCGACCTGGTGCCCCTTCCGTTTGCAGTTCTACTGCAACGGGCACAACTGGTTGGCCAGGCAGCTTGAACGGCACGACATCGCTTTCGTCCTCCAGGATAACGCTTTCCTGGAGATCGCCGACTTTGACCGGGCCAACGAGCTGACCGCCGAACTGGATATGGCCCAACTCCACGCCCGGTTGGATCAGCTTGCTCAACTCTATTGCCCTATCGTGAATTCTTTGGGCCTGCAATATAGCTGGAGCCTTATGCAGGTAGAGTATGCCACGGACCTGGTGTTCAAACGACAAACCACCCTGGAAGCGATTTATCCGCATCTCCTGGAAACCCTCATTCAGGCGGTCAAACCCGCCGATGTGGCCACCTTTCTGGGCCGCAAGTTGCACGGTAACTACCAAGGAGAAATGGGCAATCGCTTCAACGTGCGCTGGCTGGGCCGCCGGATCAAACATCAGATGGGCCCGGTTACGATCAAAATGTACGACAAGTTCAACATCGTCCTGCGCATCGAGACCACGGTGAATGACGTCTCCTTTTTCCAGCACTATCGCCAAGTCCACCATCGCGACGGGACCACCACAACCCAATGGGCTTCGATGAAGAAAACCATCTACAGTCTGCCCGCTTTGCAAGAAGTGTTGTTGGCGGCCAACCGCCGCTATCTCAAGTTCATCTCCGATATAGAGACGCCGGCTGTTGGCCTGCAGAAACTCCACCAGTTGACTGAAACCCAGATCGAAAACGACCGCCGCTACAAGGGCTTCAATCTCCTCGCTGAGGAGGACGCCTCTTTTTTTCGGACCCTGATGCGCGGTGAGTTTTTCATCAGCGGTTTCACCAACCGGAGTCTCCGCCAACACCTGCCGGACAAGAACTCGGGTCAAGTGACACGGTTGCTCAGGCGATTGCGGGCTCATGGCCTGATCAAGAAAGTCGGCCGGCGGTACAAGTACTACCTCACCGAGTTTGGCCGCCAAGTTATCTTGATGACCCTGAAATTGCGCGAGTTGGTTATCATCCCCGAACTCGCCTATGGGCAGGCAACTCAGGCTTAAAGTCCTTGTTTTTCGTGCAAGGATTTTATTGGTAAGGTACTAACTCGCTATCTGCACAACACCGGATTTTGTACCACTGCAGGAGATCCACTAGACTTACGGGCTACTTTGCAGCAGGCCGGGTCAGCCAGCGTGGAGCTGAACCTACTCTTGGGGTTCAAGAAGCGCTTGCCGGTCCGTTTGCTAGCGCTCAAGGCTCCGCAGGAGGTGGCGGATCGCCGGCGGCAGAAAGCGCGGGAAAA
>JAUWHU010000244.1 GCA_030605705.1 Thermoflexia bacterium
TTTTCCCGCGCTTTCTGCCGCCGGCGATCCGCCACCTCCTGCGGAGCCTTGAGCGCTAGCAAACGGACCGGCAAGCGCTTCTTGAACCCCAAGAGTAGGTTCAGCTCCACGCTGGCTGACCCGGCCTGCTGCAAAGTAGCCAGTAAGTCTAGTGGTTCTCCGGCAGTGGTACACAATCCGGTGTTGTGCAGATAGCGAGTTAGGAAATAGGCCTGCAGGTCCATGATCTTCTGGAAAGACTGCAGACAAAAGTACCCTAGATCCAGCAGATTCAAGGAGCCCTTGGGGACTACTGCTAAGTAGGAGCGGTATTTCTGGTCCGGCTCATTCCCGGCGCGTACCGCGAACTGCGCTAAATTGCCGTGCAGGAAATCGAAGACGAGTTGTATCTTCAAACTGGCCCGGGGGCCGCTGCCACCGGAACCCGGATACTCCAGCACCAGATTGTCAGGCAGCGCCTGGATGGAACTGTCTATCAAGTTGATAGCAGTGAATTGTTGGAGTATAGCTAAAGGTAGGGGCAGGTTGTTTTTGAACTGTTCCATAGCTTGACTAAACATTTTCTGTAAGAAAGCCAAACTGTAAGCGTTGATGCGCTCGTCGATGCCTTGCGCGGTGATAGTTACCCCCAGGTCCAGGCAAACTTGAGCCCAATGTTTCAAAGTGGCGCGGGGCTGCTCAAGGCAGCCCCAGACCAACGACCGCAAGAATATGGAGCCATCTACAGGCGATTCACGTTGGACGAACTTCGTCTCCCGAGCAATTTTGTCAACGGTCTGTCGGTCAAAAAAATTTTGAATCCTGCTGCCCAGTGCTTCCAAATTGGGTTTCATAGTTTCCTCCATCCCCCGTGCTGGGCTGTAATGATACTATGAAACCAGTGGAAGACGATTTTGACCAAGCTAACTCACTAGCTCGGCCTACTGCCGTTGCTTTTGCTCGTAATTTAAAGAACCAGGTGGCTTGGTGGTGCTTTTAGCCCCTACAAATCGTGGTTTGCGGTCAGAAATCACTATTTGTGGTACAGAAGTCCACTTTAAGTCCCCCGGAGCCACCCGGGCTGACTGCGAAGAGGTCTATGCTATACATTGTGATACTAAACGCCAGTCTGGCAATTTAACTCACCTTGATGCCTATGGGATTAATCCCCGCGCGCGCGTGACGCAATTGAATCTCCATGCTCTCCGATTCGCGGCTTTGTCGCACTATGCCTTCTGTCACAGTCGGCCCCGAAAAAAGAGTGCTTTTTTATGCCCTCACAATCCCCCTTCCGGCACATCACAAATGCCCTCCAATCGAGTATAATGAGGGTCAGAAAAATGCGACCTGTGCAGTTAGCAAGATAGAACACGGATCAAGGTTTCACAGATAAAAAACTGCTAAGAGCGCGATATGGAAATAGCGTGAATTGGCACTACTAGAAATCGCGGCTACTTTCTTGTACGCGAAAATTTGCGCCAACCTACGTAACACAAAAACCTTAGCGTCTTAGCGTCTTTGCGCCTTTGCGCCTTTGCGTTAAAAAATCCGTGTCCTAAACAAAAATAAGTTAATCGCACAGGTTGGAAAAATAGGAGGTACGTGATGAGCAAAAACATGATTGAAGCACAAGGACTGGTCAAGCAGTACGGTGGCATCGAAGCGGTGCGCGGCCTCAGTTTCGCCATCCGCCAGGGGGAGATATTCGGCTTTTTAGGCCCCAACGGCGCCGGCAAGACCACCACCATCTCGATGCTCTCCTGCTTGCTGGAACCGACCGCCGGCTCGGCCACCGTCGCCGGATACGACATCGTGAAGGAGTCGAGTGAGGTCAAGCGACGCATCGGGTTGGTGCCGCAGGAATTGGCGCTCTACCCCACGCTCTCGGCCCGCGACAACCTCAATTTCTTCGGGCGCATCTACGGACTGCACGGCCCCGCGCTGCGCCAGCGGGTAGATGAGACACTGGCGATGGTGGGCCTGGTAGAACGGGCCGGCAGTGCGGTCGAGACCTTCAGCGGCGGCATGAAGCGGCGGCTCAACATCGCTGCCGGGCTACTCCATCACCCCGAAGTGCTCTTCCTTGATGAGCCGACCGTCGGCGTGGATCCCCAATCGCGCAATGCCATCTTCGAGCACGTGGAGCGGCTCAACGCAGCGGGGATGACCATCCTCTACACCACCCACTACATGGAGGAGGCCGAGCGGCTGTGCCATCGCGTGGCGATCATTGACGAAGGGCGCATCATCGCCTTAGACACGCCCCGCAAACTGATTAGCGACTTAGG
>JAUWHU010000301.1 GCA_030605705.1 Thermoflexia bacterium
TGGAGTCGCTGATCGAGGAGACGCTGGCCCAGATCGAAGAGGTCTGGGTTGAGTGGGATTGAGGAGGTACCTGCTTCGAAAATACCCCCCACAGCTGTGGCCGGTCTCCGACCGAGCCACAGACGGGCACGGTCTGGAGACCGGCCCGAGCTATTGCGCCGTGATTCAGGGAGCAGTGTACGCGATTTGTCATTCCGAGCCAGAGCGACGCGCAACGCGCGGAGCACGCCAGCGAGGAATCTCTAACGTCTCGGAAAATTTTAGGGCGGAAGTGGTAGCTGGTGAAAATACCCCCATAGCCCGAGGCTTGCCCATCTGCACTTCGCCTGCGGGGGCTGATTCAGGGCCGCAGGCCCTTCCCTCTCGTAGCCTGATGGTTCACCGTCGGGCGGTAGCGCGCGGAGCACTCGGAATGACAACCGGGTGGGGCATTTCACCTGCATATAGTCATTAACGGGCCACGCAGGATACGCCATATATGGCTCCCAGTACACCCATACCGGGCTTGGGCCGATTGCAGGTCAAGTGGTGCTGCAAAGCCCGCCGACCCCAGCTATGCTCCGCGCCCCGGGGACGGGGATTTTTTTTGGGGGGCAACGCACCCCGCCGTAAAATCTCGCCTCAATTCTGAAACGCACCCCAGCCAGAGCAGTGCTGGACAAATACCAGGCCAGGGGCTATAATAGAATTGCCATGGACACCAGATGGATAAGGCTCTCTAAGCTATGATTCTTGTTTGTCCTGCAATTTGAAGGTTGATAGGAGGTAATCTACCGATGACCATCACGACAATGCGTCCTTTCCCCCGGCTGCATCGTTTGCCGGCTACGTTGCCGGTGGAAGGTGCTGTGCGTATCAAACTGGAAGAAGGTGCGCCTATCTTTCGAGCGTCCGCCACTGTACAAGCCAGGATTGAAGCGCTGCTGCTCAAGCAACGGACGTCACGGTTAAGTGTCGAAGAAGAGGATGAACTGGATCGTTACGAGGAGATTGATGATTACCTGAGTTTTCTCAATCGCGTCGTCCGTAACCTCCTTCAGTCCCACAGTCAGCCGGGAGCATAAGCGTTGTCTTCTCGTCATAAGATAGCGGAGCACATGCGGCAGCGGATTTGTCAGCGGGCACGCTGTCTGTGCGAGTATTGCCATGCCTCAGAACAGTGGCAGTATGTGTGCTTCACGGTGGATCATGTTATCCCGCTCGCCCGGGGTGGGGCGGATACATCCGACAATCTGGCTCTGGCTTGTTTTCACTGCAATCGTAGGAAGTCCGACAGGTTGACGGCGGTAGCTCCTATTTCTGGAGAGGAAGTCCCCTTATTTAATCCTCGGCGCGATCGCTGGGACGAGCATTTCATTTGGTCTGCGAATGGACTTTCGATCATCGGCTTGACCCCAACGGGTCGCGCTACGGTGGTGGCGTTGGCATTGAACCGGGCGTGGGCTATCGACATCCGTGCGGCCGATCTGGCCGTAGGACGTCACCCGCCGGCGGGCGATCCGGTCCAGGTAGAGGGTCGCGCCCCTTAAGGATTGGTTTCCGACGATGCCGACTTCATCGCCCACGCCCGCAAATTGACCACCCCGGCCCGGGACCCGGCCACAGCTAGGGGTATTTTCGAAGCTAGCGCCCGACGGTTCACCGTCGGGCTGGCGATTAAACGACTTTAGTCGTTGCTACCAGTCATTTTCATCCTTGCGGGTACACGTAGTTCATGATGACTGCCTCGAAAATAACTGGCTTGTAGTAGGCGCTTCAGCGCCGTATGCACGGGCATGCCCACGGCCAGCGGGCCTTAGGGTCATAGAAAGTGCCCGTGCTACGCAGCGACGCCGGATCAATCAGCCCCGTTCACGGGGCGTTGCTCCGTAGCCCGATGATTCATCATCGGGCGGTCGCTCCGGCAACGAGGTGGAAGCCCGCGGCGGCGGTTGATTCAGGGCCGCAGGCCCTTCCCTCTCGTAGCCCGCTGGTTCACCGTCGGGCGGTATCTTTGACAATCCGGCCTGGCCGTGCTAAAATGAGCATCAAAAGTGTTCACTCGGACAACAAAGGTGTTCAAAAGGGGGGGCGGTGCTCGAAAGGCTTTTTACGTCCAGGGTGCGGTTGCTTAATCTGAGAAAGAGCCGGCTCCCGGTTGCCGACCTGTGATGGTACATAGCCTTATGCTCAAACGCGCCTTTGACGTTGCCGCCAGCCGGCCGTCGCTGGCCCAGCAGGGGACTGAGGGACGGCAAGGTCTGGTGCGTACCGGCTGGTTCGTTCCGCGCGGGGCGCGCGAAGCTCGTTTGGCGACACTGTACGTCAGGAGGTGAGCTGCTGGCTGAGATGCTGGATGTCGTTGAACTTACGGTGGGTATTCCAGAGCAGGGGCTATATGCTGGTGTGCCGGGCGCCATCGTGGAATGTCACCCGGACGCAGTATATGAGGTTGAGTTTACCAACGAGTACGGTGAGACGTTGGCTCTGCTTCCGCTACGTCAGC
>JAUWHU010000569.1 GCA_030605705.1 Thermoflexia bacterium
GCGGACTGTCTGGCGTGGGTGCGCCAGAAATCCGGCTGGGAGCACAAGCGGGCGGCTTACAGGGCGCAGGCGGAAGATGCGCCGCGCCGGCGCGGCATCGGCGTCGCCTGTTACTTCCACGGCAGCGGCCTGGGCGGCGAGGGTGAGGACTTCGCCGTCAGCACACTGCAAATCGAGGAGGACAACCACATCACCCTGACCTCGGGCCTGACCGACTACGGGCAGGGCAGCCGGACCGTCTTTACCCTCCTGGCGGCGGAGGTGCTGGGTGTGAGCATGGAGCGCGTTCACATACTGCGCCCCGACACGCATACCGCCGTGGATTCCGGCCCCACGGTGGCCTCGCGCGCTTCCATCGTGGGCGGAAATGCGACCCGCGTCGCCGCGCAGAAGCTCGCCCGGCTGCTATATTTGGCCGCCGCCGATGCCCTGCACTGCGCTCCCGCGCAGCTGCTCCGTGACGGGGAATGTTTCATCGGCCCCAGCGAGGAACCACTCACCTTTGAGGCTGTCGTTGCGCACGCGCGGGAGATGGGGCTGCAGCTTTCCGTGGCCGGACGCTGGGAGATTCCCACGATCCACTGGGATTTCGAGAGGGGCGTGGGCCGGCCGTATTTCTGCTACGTTTTCGGCGCGCAGGTGGCCGAGGTGGAGGTCAACCGGCGCACCGGCAAGACGCAGGTGCTGGGCATCTGGGCTGCCCACGACGCCGGGACGATTCTCTATCCGCAAGGCGCGCTGGGCCAGATGTACGGCGGCATCACCCAGGGCCTGGGCTATGCTTTGCTGGAGGATTTTCGCTACGAGGACGGCATACCGCAGACCCACAGCTTCCGCACCTACCATATCCCGCGAGCCACGGACGTACCGGAGATCGAGGCGACGTACATTGAGACGGCGTTGCGCGAAGGACCTTATGGCGCGAAGAACTTAGCCGAGCCGGTGATGATCGGCACTGCGCCCGCCATCGCCAACGCCATCTTCCAGGCCACGAGCGTGCGGGTGCGGGAATTGCCGATCCGGCCGGAGATGTTGAAACGCCAAGCCGCCAAGACGCCAAGACGCTAAGGTTTTTGTTTTACGTAGGTTTGCGTAAAATTTCTGAGGGCTGAAAAGTAGCCGCGACTTACAGTAGTGCCAATTCGCACTATTTCCAAATCGCGCTCTGCCGGACTGCGCTGACCGCGCCTGTCTGGAAAGGAGTTATTCCATGTTAGGATTTGATCGCATAACATTCGAGCCAGACGTGATGGGGGGGCGAGCTTGCATTCGAGGATTGCGTGTCACCGTGTCTTTGCTCGTCAACCTTGTCGCCAATGGAATGGGCATTGAGGAGATACTTGAAACCTATCCATATTTGGAATCGGGTGATGTCCGTCAATCGCTCCAATACGTTGCCTGGCTGGCTGATGAAACGGTTTATGTATTGGAGCCGATGACAGCATGAGATTTCTGGCTGATATGGGCATTTCTCCCCAGACGGTGGCCTTTTTGAGAGATCTGGGGCACGCTGCTTTGCACCTGCACGAGCAGGGTCTCGACCGCTTGCCGGATTCTGTCATCTTGAAAAAGGCCCGTGATGAGAGCCGAATTCTCCTGACACATGACCTTGATTTCGGTGAGCTGATAGCAGCCAGTGGAGCTACGTTACCTAGCACTGTCGTTTTCCGTCTTCGTAATATGCGGCCGGAAAAGGTCAACTACTATTTGCAGAGGATCATCATCCAACATCAGGCGGCGCTTGAGCAAGGTGCTATCATTAGCGTGACCGAAGGGCAGATTCGAGTCCGTCTCTTACCTATCTAAGGAAGTTGAAAGTCAGAAAATCGAAAGTTAAAAGTTGCGCCCCATGCGGTCTGCTGACCGCTGTCTGACCTGCGGCCGGCCCGAGCTCCCCCCAAATATCGAGAAGATACACTGGCTACTGATCACCAGTCACTGATCACCAATTACATCTTTACGGCGCAGCTCCTCCAACATCCCCCCGAAGATTGTCGGAGCGTGGGGCGCGACCAGTTCCAACATCCGCAGCGCCATTTCCCGAATCTCCCATTGTGCTTCTGGCGTGATACGCATGTGGAAGAAGTGTCGCAGCTCACGGAAATTCATCGTGACGACGATGCGGGTCGCGGTGGCGTTGGGCAGGACGAAGCGCACATCCTCTTTGCGCACGCCGCGCGCCCGCAACGCGCGGTAGGTGGACGCGACCTCTCCCGCGAAGTTCTCCCAGATCGCCAGGGCCTCCGGGTCGCCGGCGATGGCGTCAGGGATCACCATCTCCGGCTCAGACATGTCCACGTAGCGCTGGCTCTCCTGGCTGTAGGAGGCCAGACGGTGGCGCACCAGCTGGTGGGAGCAAGCACGGCTGATCCCGTTGATCTCAAACGTCGCGCTGGCGTGTTCGATGATGCTCTCGTGGCCGTCGCGCAGGCGCACGCGCAGGAAGGCGGCGGGGTTGCCGCGCGGCTCGCTGTGATAGCAGACGCGCCCGGCACGTTCCAGCAGCGCTTCCGGGGTTCCATCACCGCTCAGGTAGCGGGTGATGGCGAGGAGCTCTACTTGCACGGTTGTTGCATTTCGCGCAGGAGAGTTACAGATCGCCGCCTCGCAGGTGACTGACCGCGCTCACGATGATCTGGGCTGCATCTTCGATGTCCCACTTGCAGGAGTTGAGTGTCAAGTGGTAGTTCAGCGGGTCCGCCCAGTTTATGCCGTAGAAGCGGTTGAGGTAGGCAGCCGCCGCCTGGTCGCGTTCGCGCGTCAACGTCTCCGCCGCGTTGAGGCTCAGGTTTTCTTTGCTCTGAACCCGCATCACGCAAGCGCCCAGCGGCGCTTCGATGCGCACGTGGAGCACGCCGGGCATTTCCTTGAGGATGGCTTGCCCGCCGCGCCCTAAGATGACGACGTTGCCGTGTGCGTGGGCTGCGCGGACGGCGCTGCGCACCAGCTCGATGCAGCGCTCCTCATTGAGTTCCTCGACCGTCACTGTTTGAGCACCGCTGGCGTCGCGCGTCCAGCTCTTCACTTCCGTGACCACCCGTTTGGTATCCAGCAGGCGTTCTAAGAAGCCGCGCACCTTGTAGTTATCTTCGGAGTAGTCCACGAGTTCGTGCTCAGAAAGCCCCACCTTCATCGCAATCTGCGCCATCAGGTTTTTGTCGAAGTAACGGTACCCGAGAATCTCACAGACACGCCGCGCAATCTCATCGCCGCCGCTGCCGTACTTCCGGGAAATGGTAATCACTGCCATCATGTACCTCCTTTGAGAGTGTTCCAAGAGCTATTTGGTTGATGACTGACTCTATCTTTATTATACTCAATTGTGGGGAATAGAGAATAGAGATAGAGAATAGAGACAGAGACAGAGATGGAGATAGAGACAGAGACAGAGGTAGAGACAGAGACAGAGACAGAGACAGAGGTAGAGATAGAGACAGAGGTAGAGACAGAGATAGAGATAGAGATAGAGATTACAGATGTCATCCTGGTTAACTCCGTCTGCCTGTTGCGCTGTGTTGCGCGCAGTGCTATACTTTTGTTGGATTCAACGCAGGGACGCTGAGCCGCACCCAGTCACCAGTCACTAATTTTATACAGAAAGGAGTTCTCATGGCGAAAATGCAAGCAGTCGCGAAATTACGTCCTGAGCCGGGGATGGAGTTGATCCAGGCGGACGTTCCGCAACCCGGCCCGAGGGATGTGCTCGTCAAGGTCAAGGCCACCTCGATCTGCGGCACGGACGTCCACATCTACAAATGGGACCGCTGGTCCCAAAACCGCATCCGGCCGCCGCTCACCATCGGGCACGAGTTCGCCGGCGAGATCATCGCGGTGGGCGAGCAGGTCCGCCCCGATGAACCCGGCGTGGGCGATTTCGTCTCGGCGGAGAGCCACATTGTCTGTGGAGTTTGCCAACAGTGCAAACTGGGACAGGCTCACGTTTGCCAGAACACGCGCATCATCGGCGTGGACGTGGACGGCTGCTACGCCGAGTACGTGGTCATCCCCGTCGAAAACGCCTGGAAGAACCCGCTGGATATGCCCCTACAGGTCGCCAGCCTGCAGGAGAACTTCGGGAATTCGGTTCACACCGTCTCGGCGGTGGATGTGCGGGCCAAGACGGTGTTGGTGACGGGGTGCGGGCCGGCAGGGCTGATGACCATCCCCGTGGCGCGAGCTTTCGGCGCGGAGCTCATCGTCGTCAGCGATTTAAGTCCCTACCGGCTGGCGCTTGCCCGGAAGGTGGGCGCTGACCTGGCCCTCAATCCCGCCGAGGATGACGTCATCGCTCGCGCGCAGGACAGCGTGCGCGGCAAGGGCTTCGATGTGCTATTGGAGATGTCTGGCGCGCCTGCCGCGCTGGTGCAGGGACTGTCGCTGCTCAAATCTGGTGCGGAGGCTGCGCTGCTGGGTCTGGCCCCCGGCGCGCTCGACAACTTCAACCTGAACGATCTGGTCATTATGAAAGGCGTTACCGTCCACGGCATAGCGGGACGCCGCTTGTGGGAGACGTGGTACCAGATGCGGGCGTTGCTTTCCTCCGGCGCGGTGGATCTCAAGCCTATCATCACCCATGAGTTCCCTCTCAGCCGTTGGCATGAGGCGATGGAGACGATGGCTTCGGGGCAGAGCGGCAAGATCGTGATGTACCCGGGGGAGTAAAACGTCAAACGTTAAACGTCAAGCATCAAACGTCAAACGTCAAGCATCAAACGTTAAACGTTAAACGTCGAACATCAAACGTCATCAGAAACTTAAAACGCATTGAGGCAAAAGCCGCATTTACACTGCTCCCAGCCCCCGTCTCGGGGGCATCCCCTGGGCAAGTTCCTCGTCAACCCGCCCCCGGGGACGGGGGCTCAGAGCGTTTGGGAGCAGACGTGTCACTTCTGCCACAGTGCCTTAATAAATGAAGGAGATGAACCATGACTGAAACAAAATTGACCTGGATTGAGGAAGAATTGACTGCGTTGCGGGAAAGCGGGTTGTTCACCCACTTACGCATCATTGACTCGCCGCCCGGCGCGTGGATGACCGTGGACGGCAAGAAGGTGCTCAATCTCTGCACCAACAACTACCTGGGCCTGGCGAACCATCCGCGCCTGGTGCAGGCCGCCAAAGACGCGCTGGATCACTACGGCGTTGGCCCCACCGCCGTGCGCACCATCGCCGGGACGCTCGCCGTTCACCGGGAGCTGGAGCGCAAAATCGCCGAGTTCAAGCATGTGGAGGACGCGCTCTGCGTCCAGAGTGGCCTGATCGCCAATCAGGCCGCTATCCCGCCGCTGGTGGGCAAGGAAGACGTGATCTTCTCCGACCGCCTCAATCACGCCAGCATCATTGATGGCGCGCGCCTGAGCCGCGCCAAGATCATCGTCTACGAGCACTGCGATCCCGTTGACCTGGAAACGAAGGTCAAGAAGCACCTGCACAATTACCGGCGCGGGCTGGTCGTGAGTGATGGCGTCTTCTCGATGGACGGCGACATCGCCCCGTTGGACAAGCTCTACGCGGTCGCCGAGAAGTACGGTTTGCTGACGATGGTGGATGACGCGCACGGCGAGGGCGTGCTCGGCCACGGCGGACGCGGCATCGTGGATCACTTTGGGCTGCACGGCAAGTTCGACGTGGAGATCGGCACCTTCTCGAAGGCCTTTGGCGTCAGCGGCGGCATGATCGCCGGCAAGAAGGTGATCGTGGACTACATGCGGCAGAAAGCGCGCCCCTTCCTCTTCTCCAATGCCGTCACTGCCGCCGACTCCGCCGCATGTCTGGCCGCCATCGAAGTGCTGTCCGAATCCACCGAGCTGGTGGATCGCCTCTGGCAGAACACCGAGCTTTTCAAGGACGGGATGCAGCAACTGGGTTTCGACGTAGGCCACAGCGTCACCCCGATCACGCCGGTGATGTTGGGCGACGTGAAGTTGGCCAAGGAGTTCAGCCGCAAGCTCTTCGATGAGGGGGTCTTCGCCATGGCGTTGGGTTTCCCCACCGTGCCCCAGGGCCTGGCACGCATCCGGGTGATGGTCTCCGCCGCGCTCTCCACAGACGATCTGGACTTCGGTCTGGAGAAATTCGCCCAGATCGGCAAGGAATTGGGCGTCATTTAGCAAAATAGGACACGGATAAACACGGAAGCACACGGATGAGTCTCCTGAAAAAACCAAGAATTTCACCACGGAGGACACAGAGTTTTCTTATTTTTTGTTGTGGGCACTGTCTGCCCACACTGCGCTCTGTGGTGAGAATGACAGATGACGGATTGTTCCCCTTTATTTATTGAGGAGATACCTAACCTGGCAAAGCCAGAACCAAGAGGGACATAACCACGGAGAACGCGGAGAAGAAAACAGCAAATCCAGAACTCTGTGTTGTGGGCACTGCCTGCCCATACTTCGCTCCGTGGTGAAATTCTTGCTCAATGTACAAAAATTTCACTGGTAAGGTAATAAAAATCCGTGTTTATCCGTGAGAATCCGTGTCCCAAACCAAAGCACTCGGTTAATCACGGGTTGGTTATTTTCGGAGCGGTTCATCTCAAAACTGAATCGTTCCCTATCATAATTCACATCAAGCGAGGGAATATGTGCGGTATTTTCGGTATCGTGACGGATAAAGAACAACCTCTGGGGCCGATTCTCCTGGAGGCCGGCCGGCGTTTGGCGTATCGCGGCTACGATTCTGTGGGCTGCGCTACGCTGCACGCCGACGGCGTCATTGATCTGCGTAAGGACGTGGGCAAAATGGACGAGGTTGCGGCGCGGCTGTGTTTCGAGGAAATGACCGGCGCCCGAGGCATGACGCAGCTCCGCTGGGCCACCTTCGGGAAACCTTCCCAGGTCAACTCCCAACCGCACCTCGATTCCGATGGCGATCTCGTGGGAGCACACAACGGCAACGTCGTCAACAACGCCGAATTGCGCGAGCAGTTCAGCGCCGAGGGCATGACCGTGCGTTCAACCAACGACGGGGAGTCCTGCGTGCATGCCGTTGAGCGCTACGTTGACCAGGGCTACGACATGTTGCAGGCCATCCGCCACGCCTACCGCGACCTGGAGGGCGATTATTCCTTCATCATCGGGCGCGTGGGGGAAGAGTGTCTCTACGCTTTCAAGAAAGGGTCGGGGCTGGTGGTGGGCATCGGCGAGGGCGCGACGTTTGCCTCCTCCGACTTGCCTTCCATTCT
>JAUWHU010000116.1 GCA_030605705.1 Thermoflexia bacterium
TAGGGCCGGCGGCCCCGCCGACCTGGACGCCGACAACCACGCCGACGATGACCCCCACGCCGCCTCCCACCTTCACCCCGACGGCCCCCCCCACGCCCACCCCCACTTCCCCGCCCACCACGCCCAGGCCCACCAGAACCCCCACGCCCCGCGTCACGCGTTCTCCTTACCCTTTCAGCTATCGGCTGGATTACCAGACTCCCTACTACGGCTGCAACTGGGCCGGAGTGGCCGGTCTGGTCCAGGATTTGGACGGCAAACCGCTGACCGGTTACTCTATCCATATTTGGGGTGGGGGGCTGGACAACGTCTCCCTCTCCGGTGACTATCCCATGTACGGCGATTCGGGTTGGGAAGGGTTCTTCAATAACTACCCCATCCGGGAGAGCGGCGAATTCAAAGTGCAGCTGCACGATAAAAACCCGCCTCACACCCCGCTATCGGAAGTGGTCACCCTGAATTACCAGGGATTATGCTCCAAATCCCTGGCCTTTGTCGTCTTCACCAAAAATCACTAAAACGAGAGAGCGATAAAGCGAAAAAGCGAGCAAGCGAAAATAGGGATACCTGAATGAGTCTACTGAAAAAACCAGGAAATTTACCACAGAGGCACAGAGCGTAGTGTGGGCAGGCAGTGCCCACAGCACAGAGAGTTTAAATTTGACCTTGAAAAAATTAACTTTTTGATGTGTAAAGTGTAATTTTCTTAAACCAAACAGCAAATTTTCTCCATCTTCTCCGTGTCCTCTGTGTCTCTGTGGTGAGAATGGCCTTTTTTCAGGGGAGCCCTGAATGATACTCAACTTTTAACGGAGAAGAACCAATGAACCAGAAGCGTTTAGCCACCGGCATCCAGGGATTGGACGAAATGTTGCGCGGTGGATTCCTGCCGGGCACGGTCATCCTGGTACGCGGCGCTCCCGGCACAGGGAAAACCTCCCTCGCTTTTCAGTTTCTGATCGAAGGGGCCCGGCAAGGCGAGATGGGATTATTCGTCACCTTCGAGGAATTTCCCGACTCTCTCTACCGGGATGCGGAATCGTTAGGCTTTGACCTGAAAGCATTGGAGCGCGCAGGAAAACTGCGGCTCATTTTCACCTCTCCGGCCGTGTTTCTGGAAAGCTTACGCGATCCAGGCAGCGCTCTCTACCGGAACTTGATGGACACAGCTGTCCGCCGGGCCGTGGTGGATAGTGTGACGCATTTTGCCCGATTGACCGGCGATCACATTGAGCTCCGCAAAATCTACGCAATGCTGGTCAACAGTCTGCACCGCGAGCAGATCACGACCCTGCTCCTTAGCGAGGAACGGCGCGGCGAGTACTGCCGCGCCGACCGGGGCGCGCTTTCCTTCCTCACAGATGGCATCATCTTGTTGCGTTACGTTGAGGTGGAAAGCGAGATCCAGCAGGCCATCGTGGTTCTCAAGCTGCGGGGCAGCGATCACGCCCACGAAATCTGCCACTACACCATTGACGAGGGGGGGCTGATTATTGGCGAACCATTTCATGGCCGCCAGGCTATCTTGAGTGGCATCTCCCACCGCATCTAAGACGATGGGCACGCTCTACGTCGTCGGCACACCCATCGGCAACCTGGAGGACATCACCTTCCGGGCCGCGCGGATACTGGGGGAAGTGGCCCTTATCGCGGCGGAAGATACGCGCAAGGCCCGCATCCTGTTGGGGCATTACAAGATCAAGACGCCGGTGACATCTTTCTTCGAGGCTAACGAACGCCGCAAAACGGACACGATCCTGGCGACTCTGGCCGAGAGCGACGTGGCGCTCATCTCCGAAGCGGGGATGCCCGGCATTTCTGATCCCGGCTACCCGCTGGTGCGCGCCGCCATCGAACGCGACATCCCCGTCGTGCCGGTACCCGGCCCCTCGGCGCACACCGCTGCTTTGGTGGCTTCTGGCCTGCCCACCGACCGGTTCCTCTTTCTCGGATTCCTGCCGCGCAAAGCCGCCGACCAGCGGGCGGCGCTGGCAGAAGTGGCCGGGCTACGGGCCACGCTCCTCGTTTACGAGTCCCCGCGTCGGGTGCGGGCCACACTCGCTAACGCTCTGGCAGTGCTCGGCAACCGCCCCGTCGCCCTCTGCCGCGAGCTGACCAAGCTCTACGAAGAAATCTGGCGCGGCGACTTGGAGGGCGCGTTGGCGCATCTGGAGGAAGTCCCACCGCGCGGCGAGTACACGCTCGTGATCGGTGGCGCGCTGGAGGAGGCCCGCTGGGATGAGGCGCAGGTTCGCGCCGCGCTGGCAGAAACGCTGGAGCAGGGCAGTACCCGTTCGCAGGCCGCGCGGGAAGTCGCGAAGCGGTCGGGGTGGCGCCGCCGGGAAATTTACGAGTTGAGGAATCAAACGTCAGAAATCAAGCGTCAAACGTCAGGTGTTGAGAGATGAATCAAACGTTACAGAAAGAAATTATGAATTACGCGGAGTGGGAAAAGAAGGTTCCTCAATCCATCCGGAAGGACTCACTCTGGAAGATGACAGCGTACCGGTTGGCATTGTTTATCGGGGATTTGGGCTGGTACGACATGCGCAAGCTGTTGAAGCAACGCGGCATGGTGGGTATTTCCGACCAATTGTATCGCGCGCTGGGGTCTGTGGGGGCGAACTTAGCGGAAGGGTATTCACGCGGGACTGGCAAAGACCGCGCACGATTTTACGAGTACGCCTTAGGTTCGGCTCGCGAAAGCCGTGATTGGTACTTCAAAGCACGACATGTGTTGGGAGAGGATGTTTTTCACCATCGTCTGGCGCTGCTGGAGCGCATCATTCAACTGTTGCTCGTGATGATCCCTCAACAACGCGGTCGAAATCTTCGTGAGCGCCCGGCTCCTTACCTCGCCGATCTGGACTCTCTGCTGGAAAACGTCCCGTTTCCCAACGATGATGTTTGACATTTGACGCATGACGTTTGACGCCTGACGTTTGATTCCCCCGGCACCACCACCCTGAATATCTCCGTGTGGTCTTGTGCCAGCATCTCGAACGCCCCCATCACCGCCGGCGCGAGGAAACTTTCCCCTTGACCGAATGTCGCCGTTTCCCCGTTCGCCCCCCAACGGAGACGGAGGCTGCCCTGCGTGACTAAGTACACTTCAGGGCCACCGCTCGTCGTGACGCGCCGGCTCTGTCCGGATCGCAGCTCCCACCGGCTCACTTCAAATTCCGAGGCCGGGGTGCGATAAATCACCTCCGTGGCTCGGTCATGAGACCGGCCACAGCAAAACTCCTGTGCGTCCGGCGACGGTCGCAGGATGGCCGGCCGGCCGGGCGCGGGCGCGAGTATCTCGATCAGCGTCTCGACATCGCGGAACTTGGGTGTCAGCCCGGCACGGACAACGTTGTCGGAATTCGCCATGCACTCGATGAGGTTGCCCTCCAGGTAGGCGTGAGGGACGCCGGACGGCGTGAAGAGCGCCTCCCCACGCTGCAGCCGCACGAGGTTGAGCAGGAAAAGCGAGAACAAGCCCACATCGTCGTCACCGTACTTTTCCCGTAGCGCGAGGAAACGTTCCTCGATTTCACACAGTGGACGGCCGGCTTCTCGCAGCTGCCGGGCGTGCCGGCTCACCGCCGCTGCCAACGCTCCTCGCTCCGCGAGCGAACGGCGCAGGAGCGATGCGTACAGCGATCCCACGAGCGACGCTGCTTCTGCCGTGGTGGGGCGCTGAGCCGCCTGCAGCCGCGCTGCCGCCTCTCCGGTGAATTCGGCCAGCGCGGGCACCGCTTCCAATGTCGCCACGAGCTCCGCGAAGGGTTTGAATCCCGCCAGGAGCGTTAGCGAATCTAAGGCGATGGCGATCTCGGGTTTGTGATTGGCGTCGGGGTAATGGGCCGGATCGCGCGCGTGCAAGGCGACGGCCTGCGCCTTGTTGGGATGTACCTGGATCGAGAGGGCTTCCGCTGCCGAGAGTCCCTTGAAAAGGAAGGGCAGCCGCTCGCCGAAGGTCGCCGCGACCGTTTCGCCCAAAATTTCCCTGGGATGCGCCGCGATCAAGCGGTCGAGGGGCACGCGCGCGTTCTCGATCACGACCTCTGAGGGGGCCTTCGGGTGCGCACCAATCCATAGCTCGGCGTAGGGCCGCCCCGGTTCCGCCGGGAGGCCCAGGAGGCGCGGGATGAAGGCCGCTGCGCCGCGCGCGCCCCAGGCGTAGGGTTGGATCTGGTTGATGAGCCGGTACGGGCGAGGTCGTGGCGACCCTCCGTGGTCGCCAGAGAGTCCACGACGGGTCGCCAGAGAGTCCGG
>JAUWHU010000411.1 GCA_030605705.1 Thermoflexia bacterium
GAGATCCCAGCGGGCATCTGGTCGGCGTTGGAAAAGAGGTGCTGGGATGGAGAGGACGTGAAAGGAGAGTGAGGGGGAGCCATCCCACAATATCCAGCTCCCTTTTCCAACTAATCTCAGCCAGGTTCGAGGTAAATCATGAACCCGCTTCAGACCGTATTGGCCGTCCTCATTGCCGCCGGCACCCCGGCGGCCTTCCTGTTGATCATCTACACCCTTGACCTGTACGCCTCGCGCACCTTCCGGCTGGTGGTGCTCTGCTTCGGCTGGGGGGCAGTGGGAGCGTTCGGGTTATCTTACCTGCTCAACACCTATGTCGGCCTTCCTCTGGGCCGGGCGCTGGGGTCAAATCCCTACCTCCTCCTGACCGTTGCCATCGCGCCGGTGATAGAGGAGACAGCCAAATCCCTCTCCCTTTTCTACGTCTCTCGCCGGTCAGAGTTCACCTACTTTGTGGATGGGGCGATCTATGGTTTCGCTGCCGGCATCGGCTTCTCCATCATTGAGAATTTCCTCTATTTGAGCCAAAACCCCGGTCTGGGGATCCCGCTGGCGCTGATCCGCTCCTTTTCTACCTGCTTGATGCACGGTACAGCCTCCGGGCTGGTGGGGGCTGCGGTGGGCCGCTTCCGATTCCGGCGACGGTCAGGTCAAGGATTGGGGATGGCCGGTGGGTGGCTGGCCGCGATCCTGCTGCACGCCTTCTTCAATGGCATCAGCCGCACCCCGGCTCTCAGTGAGTCGCTGACGACGATCGTGGCGGTGGGCATTGGACTGGCAGGGGTTGGCCTGATCGGCTTCTTCATCAATCTGGGGTTGCAGGAGGAGCGGCAATGGCTGGCGGAGACCCTGGACCGACGGGTGGGGGTGACCGCAGCCGAGTCCCGGATGGTTCAGTCCTACGCCAGCCTGGATGAGTTCCTGCAACCTATCGTCAAGCAATTCCCCCGCGAGGCAGAGCAAGTGGAGGCATTCTTGCTCCGACAGGCCCAACTGGGGATCAAGCGCAAGGTCCAGCAACGAGTGAACGACCCTAAACTACAGGAGCAGCTGGGGCAAGAGGTCGCCCAATTGCAGGCGGAGATGAACCAGATACGACGCGATGTGGGAGTGTACGTCATGAGCTACGTACGTAGCGTCTTCCCCGATGAGGCGCTGCCCATCTGGTCCCGCCTGGAGCAACTGGCTGCCCAGGGTGGCTCGGCCGATCTGCAGCGCTGGTCGAAGATGCTTACCACGGAGACATCTGGCCCGCCCCGGCAAAGCCTCTTCGCCAGTTTGCAGGAAAGGTAAAGTCGCCAGAGTCCACCTCTGGCAGGAAACCCTGCTCACCCTGGTTTCCCCACACCCGTAAGGATTTGCCATCCGATTTCTCTATCCCCGGTGATCACTGCGCTGGGCGACGAGAAACCAGCTACCCGGCTCCGCGCCCACCGTAAAAACTCGCCTTAATCATGAAACGCACACGCCGCTTAACCGCGCTGGACAAATGGTTGGGGATAAGTACAATAATGGTGAAACATGTTGCGTGATGCGCGCCGTTGCCACCGTCAAGTGAGTGTGATACAGTACGATTATACAAATAGGAGAGGAGCGATGGCTCATAGCTTGACCGTTAGTGAGATTATAGATGATCTGCGCGTGGCGGATGAAATGCTACGACGGTTTGAGCGCCTGTACCGGCTATCCTCGGACCAATTCTTTGAGTTGTATGGTCAGGGTTTGTTGGACGACGGCGAACACCTGCACGATTTCAGCCAATGGGCCGGATTCTACAAACTGCGCCAGCGCCGACTGGAGGTCTTTAACCGCGTGAGCCAAGAGCGAGTAACCCAATTGCGCATCACCGGCGTACCAATTCAGCTAGAACGCCTTGAGATGTTGGTCGAACCAGCGTAATGACTTACCTGCTCTCCCGACCCGATTATGAGCAATGGCTCTATACCATTCCCGGCACTTATGCCTCTGTACGTTCCTCGACGGTGCGCTTCTACACCACCAGCGCTACTACCGGTGTTGTCCAGGGAACCATTTTTTTTCACGGCGGACACGAGTTGCGCGTAACGGAACTTGTTGACTTTGCAGTGGGCGACATTTTGGATTATGGTTACGAAGTCTGGCAGGGCGGCGAAAAGCTATATTGGTACGACCCGCAACCTCACCCTGATGACCCCACCTTGGCCAGCACCCATCCCCATCACAAGCACATGCCGCCTGATATCAAGCATAACCGCATTCCCGCGCCCGGTCTCAGCTTTACACAGCCTAATCTGCCATTGCTGATCAGGGAGATTGAGCGCGAACTGATAGAGGGGGCATGAACGGCGAGGCGTGAGGAGACATAAGACAATGCCGCTCAATTTTGCGCGCCCGCCCGCCCGTCACATTCTTGCGCGCACCGTAAATCATGCTATAATGTTGCACATAGTGGGCGGTTAGCTCAGCTGGCTAGAGCGCCGCGTTGACATCGCGGAGGTCAGAGGTTCAAGTCCTCTATCGCCCACCAGGCGGATCGGGGAACCCGATCCGCTTTTTTGTTTGCCCGCCACCGTATCCCCTACCACACTCCGATTTCCCCTCGTAGAAGTTAGTCCAGAGCGCGATTTGGAAATCACGGCTACGACTTGCCCCCCTACCGCCTCGTCTCTGTGCGGCAGCGCAGTAGAACTGTCAGTTACCCGCTACAACTGGGCCAAAACGTCCTTGAGCTC
>JAUWHU010000023.1 GCA_030605705.1 Thermoflexia bacterium
ATGCTCAATGCAGAGACGCAAAAGATTCAACGCAAAGGCGCAAAGGCGCGGAGTTTTAGGAGAATTATTTTTCTGCAACTCCCTAACCTGGACAAGCCAGAACCAAGAGGGACATAACCCCAGAGAATACGGAGAAGAAAACAGTAAATCCAGAACTCTGTGTTCTCCGTGGTGAATTCCTCAGTTTGTTGGCACGCCAACAATTTCAACCGCCAGCGAAATACGAAGGCAACTCGGCATTGGTGATCCGCACCACCGGCAGCATGGCCGGATGCAACAGGCAGGGTCGCAGGTCTTCCCGAGTGTCGGCCATCGTGCATTGCGTGGCAAAGAAGTATTTTTGCCGTGAAGCGAAGTCTTGCCAATACTCATTCTGTGTCATCCCGGTGGGTGAGATGCCGTTCTTGGAGAGCGCGATCCGCAAGCCCTCCACGCTGCGTATCATGCCGAAAAATGTCACGGCGCTGTTGGTCAGCATGGATTCCGCGATGGATTCGGCGTCTTGCACCCCCAGGATGGCGCGCCCGTCGTACTTACGCAGTTCCTGGTACAGTTCCAAGAACAGGCCCGCGGTCGCGGGAGCACTGCCCTTGTTCTTATCATCCACAGTAGCTCCGGCCGTGGTCAACTGGTTGGCCTCATCGAGGATCAGCGTGAAGCGCTGCCGCGCGCCGGGATCCTCGATCTCCGAAACGTTGAACCGCGCCATGGCGTCCCCGTACAACAAGGCCACCGCCAGGCCAAACCAGACGGCTTTGATGTAAGGGTTAGCGAGGCCGCCCCCCTCGATGATGACCACGCCCCCGTCCGGGAACCGGTCGCGGTAGGTATCTAACGGTACCGGCTCCTCGTCGGCGCGTAACCACTGAGCCGGATCGACGCTGCGCCGGGTCAGCGGGCGGATGCGATCCTTCAAGCCTTCGATAGAATCAATGCTGCTGCCGCCACCGCGCTTCTTGCTCTGTCCCCCACCCGGCTTCTGGTCTTGCAATATGTCGATGAGACGATACAGGCGGAGGAACGACGCGCGCTGCGAGCGATACACGGCGATGGCTTGTTGTTCCCAATCTTCCAATTCCCCCAACGTGGGTTGGCCGGTTAGCAATGACAGCCCCCGCCGCTGGTGTTCTTGGTCCAAGGCTTGCATGTCGTCAGGATACAACTGGCCCCATTTGGGGTGACGCCACAGATCTGGGTCGTTAGTCAATGCGCCCGCTTCCCAATACAACGCTCGCAGCGCCTGGCTGAGCGTCTCGCGCTGCTTGGCCCCTAAGCCCCCGGCATTCGAGATGATCTCGACGGTTGTGTCAATGTGACTGTCCGGGTCAATGCGCCGCCCTATTTGCAAGGGATTCCAGTGCGAACGACGCGGATGGCGCGGCGCGATACCCGTCACGTCGTAACGGCCGGCCGGTAAGACGTGCAGCAGGTCGCGCAGGCCATCGCCCATATCGAAGACGAATACCAGTTCTCCCACCTTTTGAAATTCGTAGGCCAGCCGCTGGATCAACACCGACTTGCCCGCGCCGGAAGGCGCGACGATGGAGCCGTTGATGAACCAGGGAAGCGGGATCCGTAAGGGGACCTCGGAGAGCCGGTTGAGATCGTGTGTCCATTGGTAGCCCGTGTAAATCTCGCCTTTCCAATGATGCAGCGCGTAGCGCGGCATGCGGCGCGCCACCGTGCGCGCCCGCCCGTACTCGAAGACCTCCGGGATCATCAGGGACGCGGCCTGGCGCAGCCGCAACAACGACGTGTACCGCCAGCCCTCCAGGGCGTAGGGCGTGGTGTCGGGCACGGTCGAGGGTAACATCAAGTAGGCGTGCAAACGCAGGGACGCTTCCTCGTCCGGCGCAGGCTTCAGCGTCTGCACCGGGGTCACCACGTCTTCCGTGCCCCAATAGGCCTGCTGGATCAACACTGCCAACGCCTGGCGCGCCTGCAGGTCGGGAACCAGGTAGTACGTATCCACGTAGACGCCACCCTCTTTGATGATGGCGTCCACGTGCAGCATTTGTTCTTCGAGGGCGCGGGCCAGGATGTCCATTTCGTAATCCGTGAATTGGAAGGTTTCCGTCACGGATACCGAAGGGGCCAGCCCTACCCCCAAACCCACCCCACGCGAGAGGCTCAAGGTTTGGTTGCGGCCCACCATCACACTTTGGCCGCCGGTGGCCGTGTAACCCTCGGCCGTCCCTTGACTGTCAGCCCCGGAGGTTCCCCGCGAGACGGAATCAGACACGGTTTGTCCCACACCGACTGTGTGTGAGCCGCCGTGTGTACTGGAACGGCCCCAGGTCGAGGTCGTGGTTTCCATCCGCGTGGTGGCCTGACTTTGCCCCTCGCTGGCGCCGCGAGAAACTCCGGTACTGTGACTGGCGGTATGAGAGCCGCTTTGGGTGTTGGCCCAGGAAGACGAGAAAGACGAGGAGGTGGTCTGGTGAGCCGGAGTGGTAGTCCACGAATCGCCGGTGACCTGGTGCGCAGGCATGATGGATTGGCCGTGGCCTAATGTTTCGCCGCTGACCTGCACTTGTTCGCCGTGAGATTCCGTGCCGCCGAAATTCACGGCTACGGTGGGATCGAGAGGACGAGATTCACCGTACCCACCACCGGCGCTGAGCACGCCGGGCACGCCCACGCCCGCGTGCCCGCTGACATTCTGCGTGCCACCAGGCAGCGTGGCCGAACCGCTGATCTGACCGGCGGCCGCCGCGTCGATCCAATTGGGCGCGCCGCCGCCGCCGCCACCTGGGGCAGCCGCGCCCGCAGGAGCAGGAATAGCCATAGGCGGAGCCACAGTCCCGCCCCCGCTCACACCCGAGGCCCCAATCTGAGGGGCCGGCATGGTACCACCAGGTACCACCGGAGCAGGTGGAGCAGCAGCAGCAGGAGCAGGCGCAGCAGCAGGCGCGCCCGCGCCTCCTCCCCCTCCACCACCTAAGATGCCGGCGAGAGCTCCGGGGTCGTTAATGGGGTGATTGCCGCCTGCTGTTATCGTTGTCGGTGGATTGGCCGGGTTGGGACCGCTACCACTTTCGCTCTCCGTGACAATCTGCGGAATGTTGGTTTCTGAGTGTGAGCGCGTGGTCACGGCGGGAACGTTAGAGACTGCTTGTGAGTTGCTCCCTCCGTGGGTCGCGGCCCAGCCCTGTGAATCGGACACGCCGTTACTCTCGCTGTGGCTAACTGCCTGGCCCTGGGTTGTCCCGACTGTGTGTCCTACGCCGACCGAGTGACCGCCGCCGCTGGACACCGATTCGGCCCAACTCGTGCCCCACGCCTCGGACCGCGAGGTCGCCACGCCATGGGACTTCACCAAGGACCAGCCATCGGTATGCGCGACGCTGGCCGAGCGCGAGTGACCTTGTCCGGCGCTTTCTCCCCTGGCCGTGCTGTAGCCCGTCGCGCTCCCCTCGCCGGTGTTGATGCTGCCGCTGATGATGGTCCCCAGGCTGACCGCCCAACCGCGTGTGCCATTGACCAGGCTGCGCACTGCCGACGCTTGCCGGGCCAGCCGTTGGTACAAGCGCGTCAACTCACGATTGGCCTGCGAGGGCGACGCTCCAATGGGATTGTAGATAGAGGCCTGGAACATGGGAAAGTTCTGCGCCAGCATGCCCTGGCTGATGATCTCCCCCTGCCGCAGGCCAATTTCCTCGGGCCGGCCCCGTTTGTTTTGAGCACCTAAGGGGTTCATCGAGGAGCGTACATCGGGAGAGGCTTCGCGGGGATCGTTGTGGCCCCGCTGCACCAACACGAACGGCATTTGCTCGTAAGCGTCAATCAGCCACCGGACGATGGGGAGGTCCAGCGGCGCGTATTGCGATTGCGGGTACGCCGCTTGCAAAGACGCCAGC
>JAUWHU010000413.1 GCA_030605705.1 Thermoflexia bacterium
ATTCGCGCATCTCAGGATTGGAAAGCCATTGAACGAAAAGCGGTAAATCCACGCGCTCCGGCGGTCGCAGTCGTATTTTCTCACCGTAGTAGTACATTGATGCTCACTCCTTCCCATCCCGCAGGTGACAGGTCTCGTTGATGAAACGAATATCGGTCCAGCCCGGCGCGATGAACTCAACCAGTGTCAGTGAAGCGTTGCCAAAACGCAGGCCGGGGTCACGTTTCTCGTCTACGCCTAACAAGAAAGCGAGATAAGCGCGGAAGGTGCCGCCGTGCGAAACTACCACCACGTCTCCCGTGGGGTGTTTCTCCTGCAGTTCCGCGAAGGCCGCGTGCATCCGGCGGTTGAACACGGGGAGGGGTTCGGCACCGGGGATGTGCGGGCGGATGTTCTCGCCGCGACTTGCGATTTCTTGCAGCTGTGGCCAGCTGGCGATCATCCATTTCCAGTCATGGCCGGTGGCTTCCCCCATGCCGTGTTCTTTGAAGCGCTCGTCAGGGATCGGCGTCAATCCGCTCGCCGCCCCGATGGCCTGAGCCGTCTGCACCGCCCGTTGTTGCGTGCTGGTGTAGATCGCCGCCAGCTCCACCGCTGCCAGCCGCCCGGCGACCTGTTCCGCCTGCCAGCGGCCGTGCACGCTCAGCGGGGGATCGGCCCAGCCCTGGATACGCCCCTCGGCGTTCCAGGTAGATTGTCCGTGACGCACCAACCACAGTCGCAAGCTCATTTTTCCCCCGGTAGCCAGAGCGTCTGCAGGAGCTCGCGGGCGACGGTGGCGGGGTCTTGCTCGTGCCGTAGGACAACGCCGACCGCCTCTTCCAGCCGCGCTTCTCCCACATGCTCTTCCAGCAGCAACAGCAGATGTCGTTGGAGCCACGCCTCCACCTCGGCGCGGGCGTGACGCTTGAGGATACGCCCCCATTGGCCACTGGTGTGCAAATAATCCCGGTGGCCCTCGATGGTATCCACCAACTCCGCGATCCCCTCGTTTTCTAAGGCCGAGGTCTGGAGGATGGGCACTTCCCACCCACCGACGAACGCCTCCGGCTCGCCCGCCTCCGCCACGGCCGGGCCGTGATGTCCCGCCGGCGGCGCGCCGTGAAGCACCGCCTGTAAGGCGCTGACCGTCTGTCGAGCCTCGGCGCGGTCAGACTTGTTCACCACGAGGATGTCGGCGATCTCCATGAGGCCGGCCTTGAGGGCCTGGATGTCATCCCCCATGCCCGGCGCTTCCACCAGGACAACGGTGTGGGCCACGCGAGCCACATCTACCTGGGCCTGTCCCGCGCCCACCGTCTCGACCAGGATAATGGGGAAGCCTACCGCGTCCAACGTCAGGGCCACGTCGCGGGTGGCGTAGGCCACGCCGCCGGGATGGCCGCGCGAGGCCATACTGCGGATAAAGATGCCCTCATCCGTCACCAGGTCCCGCATCCGCAGGCGATCCCCCAGCAGCGCGCCCCCCGAATAGGGACTGGTGGGATCAACGGCAACGATGGCAAGGGTGGTCCCGCGATTGCGGAACTCGCGGGCGAGCCGGTTGAGCAGGGTGCTTTTTCCCGCTCCGGGCGAGCCGGTGATACCGATGATGTGAGCGTGGCCGGTGCGGGGAAAGAGCGTCGCCAGGGCTTCCCGCCCCTCTGCCGCGCCGTTTTCCACCAGCGAGAGGAGACGGGCTAACGCCCGGCGCTCTCCAGCCAGCGCCGCTTCAACGAGAGTCATCTACTGCCCCAATATTTGGTGGATCAGCGTGACGACCGCTTCCGTCCGGGTGCCCGGCCCGAAGACTTCGCGGATGCCCATTTCCTTCAATGCCGGCACGTCGTCGGGGGGGATGATGCCGCCCACGAACATGGGCATGTCGCCTATCCCGCGCTGCTGGAGTTCCTCCAGAATACGGGGGACCAAAGCCATGTGCGCCCCGGAGAGGATTGAGATGCCGATCACGTCCACGTCTTCCTGCAGCGCCGCTTCTGCCACCATAGCGGGCGTCTGGCGCAGACCGGTGTAGATCACCTCCATCCCGGCATCCCGCAAAGCGCGGGCCACCACTTTGGCTCCCCGGTCATGGCCGTCCAGGCCGGGTTTAGCCATGAGGACTCGAATTTTTTTCTCCATAATGCCTCCTGAATTGATTTCTGTGAGCGGTTCAGCGTCCCAGCGTCCCAGCGGTTCAGCGGCTCAACGACATCGCTTTCTCGCCTTTTCGTTTTCTCGCTCTTTGGCAATCCCCGTCGCTGTATCATCTCAATAATCCGGGGCGTCTCGAGCCGGTCTTGCTCTTTTCTGCCACGAATTACACGAATTTCACTAATTTTCCTCTCTTTTTCGTGTTAATTCATGAAATTCGTGGCTGATTTTTGCTACGCCCCATGACC
>JAUWHU010000262.1 GCA_030605705.1 Thermoflexia bacterium
ACAGCGTAATTGTGCGCCGTCACTTCCTCACGCAGAGCGGCGTCCGCCAGCAAACGACGGATTTCTTCCACCGCCTCGTCCGTGAGCGCGCCGTCAATTTCGACGCAGCGGAAGCCCAGTGGGCCGATGTCCGCCGTGTAAACCGGGTAACGGTTCACCAACAGTGGGCAGCGGAAGTAGACCGCCTCCAAAAAGGCATTGCCGAAGCCCTCGATGAGGCTGGGATAGGTCACGAAATCCGCCTGGGGATAGGCATCCCACAGGCTGTACGTCTTCGCGCCGGCGGCGGTACTGGCACGGGTCGGCGCGAAGCGGTCAGCGACGTAGCGCAGATCAACACCGGACTGCGCGGCGAGGGTCTGCAACTGTCGCAGGTAGGCCACCCCTTCGTCGCCGGCGTGGTGAGTGATGACGAGCCGGTCGCGGGGATCGCCCAGCCGCTGCACCAACTCAATCGCCATCTCAATGCCCTTGCGGGGGACCACCCGTGTCGGCTGGAGGATGATGCGCGCATCCGGCTCCAACCCCAGCGTGAGGCGCATATCGGCCACGAAGTCGTCCGGCGGGGACGGCGGCGTGGCGAAATCGAAGATGTTGGGCAACAACGCTGCCTCAAGGCCCTTGCGCCGGCGCAGTGCTGTTTGTGCCAGACTGTTGATGACCAGGTGGCGGATGGAGGGCAGGGCCGGCGGGAAAGCCCGCTCCAACACGTCCGGCACAGCGCAGTGGGCAAAGCGCGCCCGTTCCCAGTAAAGATCGTGGTGGTGGGCCAGCGTGGGAATACCGGTCTCGGCAATGAAGTCCGTCAGGGCCACACCGAGGGGGATGTGCATGGGAATCGCCAGCGCGTTCTGAGGGAAGAGCACATCAATGGAGAATTGCTCCACGAATTCCGCGATGCGCTGCTGCAATGCCGTGGCCTGCGCGGTGATGCGCGCCCGTAAATCGTCCGGCGCGGAGCCGGTAAACGCCTCATCGTGGATGCGGCGGGCCGCCGGGTACGTGAAGTGCATCTCCGGCGCCAACAGGCCGGGCGGCCCGTCGGGTTCAAGTTCACCGGCGCAGTAGAAAACCTCGTGTCCCAGACGGCGCATGATGGTAGCGATCTTGGCCGTCTCCAGTGAGACGCCATCCGTGCCCGCCAGGCGCGTGGAAATGAAGCCGATATTCATAGTTTGCCTCCTACAACGGTCAACCGTCAGTCAACGCTCAACCACAACACCTGGTAGGGAGCCAGCGTCAGCGTCCCACCGCCATCCGGCATAGGGAACGTAGCCCCGGTGACGATATCGCGGAGCACTCCGCGCTGCTCCGGGGAGATGGCGATCTCGGTGTTGGTGACGTTATGCAGACAGAGCAGCGATTCGCTGCCGTCGGGCGCGGTGCGCAGCACGGCAAAGACCGCCGGGTGCAGGTTCAACACGCGCTGCGGGCCGTTGGGATGGAAAGCCGGGTGTTCCGCGCGGGCGCGGAGCAGCTGCAGGTCAGGATAGAACACCTGGTGGCGCAGCGACGCGGGGTCGGCCAGCGCGGCTTCCAGGTCGGCGCGCCGGAACTTCTCCCGGTTTATAGAGCGATAGCGGCCGGTCTGTTCCACGCCCTCCCGGTGGTTGCGCGAACCGAACAGGCTATGAGCGTAGATCGCCGGCATCCCCTGCAACGCCAGCATGAGCGCCTGAGAAACCATGAACCGCCGCGCCTGCACGTCCTGGGCTTCACCACCCTGCGGGTCGGACAGCGCGTCGAAGTACGAGATGTTCAACTCGTAAACGCTCTCCGAGCCATCCGCGTTCGTCTTGCAAGAGACGTACCCGCCGTGAGCCAGGGTGCGATCCACCAACACCTGCACCTCCTCCGGCGTGAGAATCCCCTCCACGGGCCGCACTCCGACGCCGTCATGGGAAGCCAGGAAATTGTAGAAGGTCGTCTGGTCGGAAGGCAAAGTCAGCCCGGCGGCCCACGTCGAGAGGCGCGTGGCGTCGCCGGTGACGAGTGTGTGAAGCACCAGCGGCGGCAGCGGGAACTGGTAGACCAGCTGGGCCTCGTCGCGGCCATTGCCGAAGTAGGAAATGTTCTCCTCGTGGGGCACGTTGGTCTCGGTGATGATCATCACGCCCGGCGCGACAGCATCCAGCACCGCCCGGCAGAGTTTGACGATCCGGTGCGCCTCTTCCAGGTGGATACATGAGGTGCCGAGTTTCTTCCAGAGGTAGGCGATGGCGTCCAGCCGGATGAGCTCGGCCCCTTTCTCCACGTACAGCAACAGCACTTCGATGATCCTCAGCAGCACGTCGGGATTGGCGAAATTGAGATCAATCTGGTCGGTGCTGAACGTCGTCCAGACCAGCTTCTCGCCGGAGACGGTCTGCACCGCCGTGAGCAACGGCAAGGCGCGGGGCCGCACCACCTGGGAAAGGTCGGCGCCCGGTTCCACCACGATGAAAGATTCGGCGAACTCCGGATCGCCCACCAGGAAAGCCCTGAACCAATCGCTCTGGCGCGAGATGTGGTTGATGACCGCGTCGAACATCAGGCGGAAGGTATGACCCAGCCGCTCAATATCCGCCCAGTCGCCAAAGTCGGGGTTGACGCGGGTGTAATCAATGACGGAGAAACCATCATCCGAGGAATACGGGAAAAAGGGCAAAATGTGAACTCCCGTAAGCGTGCCCTGCACGTGCTGCTCCAGCACCTCGGACAGCGCTCTCAGGGGAGGTTTACCCGGCTCTGTTACCTGATCCCCGTAGGTGATCAGGATCACATCGCGCTCGGTGAGACGCTCGGCGGGCGGTGGGACATTTTCCCGCAGCTCTGGATGGCGGCAGGCAAAGTCCACTAACATCGCGGATAGCCGCTCCCACAGACACGGTGCGCGCTCTGCGCCGTACAAAAAGGTCAGGTGGTCAATGATTTGTCGTTCAATAATTTCGGTCATGGTATAGTTTCCCGAGTGTAGTATATTTTACACCAGTTAGTCGCGCCCCGCAAGCAGTCGCTCGCGCAACACGGCATCCTGTCCCACAGCAGCCATGAGCCGGGGCCAGCGGTCACGGAATTCGGCGTAACGCGGCGTGACCTCGCGGGCGTGACGCCTGGCCTGAGCCAGAATGGCCTCCGGCGAACCGTAGCGTGACGTATCTTCCGGCGTGGCCGCAGCCTGTAACGCCGCCAGCGCCTGGGCCTCGAGGTTATCGCGCAAGAAGCGGCCGGGATATGGGTCGAATTGTGCCGGGGTCTGTCCCGCCAGGCGCAGTTTCTCCCGCTCGTAAACGAAGCGCGTGACATCTTGCACCAGTTTGGCGTAGGGCGAGGTCTGGTGGCCGGCGGGTGGCAGGTGCGTGACGACCAATTCCCTATCGAACCAGAAGTCGTATCCTTGCAACCGGGCATTGATCACGTAGTCAATGTCCTCGCCACGGGTGATGCCGGGATCAAAGCCCACGCGGGTACACAGGTCGCGGTGAAAGACCATGTTGCCGCCAAAGGCGACCGGGGTGCGGGCCAACCGGCCCGGAGCCGCTTGCAACGCCCGCGTGCCCTCGTTCATGATGCGGCTCTTGTCCTGGAAGAGGTTGCCGGTGGGCGGGTGCTCCGGCAGCAGCACGTTGCCACCGGCGTCGCGGTAGAATCCGGCCAGCCCCAGGATACGCTCGCCGTCGCGCTCTTGTCCCACGAGTTCCGTCGCCACGCGCAGGTAATCCGGCGCGACGATCTCGTCGTCGTCCAGGGCGACGATGACCTCCGCGCCGAGGGCATGCGGCAGCAGCAGTTGCAGGTTTCGCACACCTGCGTAACCACGCATCCGCACGTCTCCGGCCAGCGCCGGGTGGCGTTGGCGGATGAAAGTTGCGTCGGCCTCGGTCGCCTGGATGAGGGAAAGCCGCGTCCGAAAAGGCGCGCTGAGAGCAGTGACGTGGTCGCTGGCGGCCTGCTCCAGCTCGGGATGCGTCACGGCGGTGAGAATCAGCACGCGAAATCCCGGTTGCTGGAGCGCGGTCAAGCTCTCCAGCAACCGGGGCAGCGTGCTCTCCCCATCCAACGGCGTGGGATGATCGTAGACGACCCCAATGGAGTGGCCAGCTCGCGCTGCAGGCCACGTCCAATAGGTAGGAATGATGATGATGGTGTCAGGCATAGCTCCCTGCGATAGGGTAATTATCCTTTCACACCGCCGGCCGTGAGACCTTCGGTCAAGAATCGCTCCAGGGACAGGAAGAGGAAGACAATGGGCATGGTCATGATGGTGGAAGCCGCCATGACGACGTGGGGACGCGGGCTGGGATCGTTAAAGATGGTATTGATCTTGATGGGCATGGTGAAGAGTTCCCGTTGGTTGAGGAAAATGAAAGCGTACAAGAACTCGTTCCAGGCAATCATGAAAGTGTAGATCGAGACGGAGACCAGCGCAGGAATCGCCAGCGGCAAGGTGACACGCCAGATCACCTCCAGACGACTGCACCCATCAATCAGGGCCGCCTGTTCGATTTCGACAGGGATGGTGCGGAAGTAGTTCGCCAGCATGTAGAGCGCCACGGGCAACGTCTGGGCCAGGTAGGTAAGAATCAAGATCACGAGGTTATCCTGTATCTCAAATCCCAGGCGGCTACCGAGTTGCGCAAGCATGGCGAAGATCGGGATGATCAACAGAATACCAGGAAAGAGGTAAACCACCAGGATGCTGTTCAGCAGAAATTCCTTACCCTTGAACTTGAGGCGCGCCACGGCGTAAGCCCCCAGCGTGGAGAGGAAGACGGCGATGACCGCCGTGGGCACAGAGACCTTGATGGTGTTGATGATGTTGCTCATGAAATCCTGGAAGTGCTCATTGGCGGGATCAAAGAGCTCGCGATACGCATCTAAGCGCAAGGCACTAGGGATATACGTCGGCTCCCGCCCACCGATCTCGGCGTAGGTTTTGAAGGAAGAGCTGGTCATCCAGTAAAAGGGAAAGAGGATGCCGATCAGAAAAAAGATGAGTGTAATTACAGCGATGAAGTCCCACAAGCTCATCCGGCGGGCCAGATGCTCGAAGATATTCAACTTCTCATCACTACAAGGTGTAGATTTGTGTGTATTCATTTCGCCCTCCGTTTACGCTTCTTCGGTATCACGCATCACGATGCGGACATACGCTATCAAGAAAACCAGCAGGATAAGCAACAAGAGCATAGCATTAGCCGCACCTTTACCGAAATTGAAGGATTTGAAGCTGAACTGATAGGTCAGCACCGGCAACACATTCGTGCCGTAGCCTCCTCCGGTCAACAACCAGATGTCATCAAATTTGTTAAAGGTCCACATCAAACGCAACAAGAAGATGGAACCCAGCACATAGCGGAGTTCGGGCAGTGTCACGTACCAGAATTTCTGCAATGTGGTAGCCCCGTCCACTTCAGCGGCCTCATAGAGAGTAGCGTCCAATGCCTGCAAGCGCGCCAGAATCATCAGCATGGCAAAGGGGAAGTAACGCCAGGCCTCGAAAATTATCACCAGGACCAGCGCCAATCCGCGTGTCGCCAGGTAGGCTTGGGGCAGATCAATCAATCCCAGGCGCATCAAAACGTCATTGAGCACGCCAGAGGGACGCGGGTCCAGGATCCAACGCCAGACAAAGGCCACACTGACGATGGGTGCTACGTAGGGGAAGAGGAACAAAGCCCGTGCTATTCCCCGCCCCTTGAAAGGACGGTTGAGCAATAGCGAGGCGACCAACCCCAGTGCCACGGTCAGGATCGTGGCAGCAAACGAGTAGACCACACTGGTCACGGCCGCGCCCCAGCTCTGGAACCCTTGCCACTCGAAGGCAAAGTCATTGATGACGCCTTGATAGTTCTTCAACCCCACAAAGGGAGCGTGGAAAACATCTCCCAGGTTTTTCAGGGTCACGTCGCAGAAGCTGATCCAAATACTAAAAATTGCCGGGAAGAGCACCAATCCGAAAACAATCAGAGCGGTGGGCAGGACAAGCGCCCAGGCCAGGCGGGCCTCCCGGGCTTGGAGAGAATTCCAACGCCGGCGGCGCGGCGGAGGGGGAGAAGATTTCGTAGAGACAGCCATTTTTCACCTCCTATAGATAGGGGGGGGCTGGAGATGCAGCCCATGAGCCACATCCCCAGCCAGAGTGTGTTTAGAAGAGCGATTACTGCCGCCGCTCGGCCAAGATGGCCTCGACCTGCTCCTGCAGCCAGGCAGCAGCGGTCTCCGGCGTCATCGTGCCCTCCAGGGCGATATTGCTGACGACGGTCGGGATGAGCAGACGGCCTTCGATATCACCGACCACCGCGCGCTCCGTAGCGTCGTAATCGGGACGGAAAAGCCAGCGCTGCATCGTCTCGTAACCACTGGCGATCTGATCCATCGTATCACCGGAGTAGTTCTGGAAGTAGTCACTGCTGGTCTTCCAGTCATCCACCGCACTCTTCAGCACCGGTATTTTGCCGAAGGGGGCCAAAGCCAGGACATCCTGGTAGCCTTCGGTCAAGAAATACTCTACCACCATCTGGGCCTCGGGCTTGGCGCCGGCGGGGATCGCCAGCGTGACCAGCTGACCGTAGGAAGCAGCACCATTGGGGCCTTCCATCATCGAGGCAAAACCGGTGTTCCCGGCCAGACCCTCCACAAGTTCCACTTTGCCACCACCCTCCATGCCGGAGCCGTCAACCAAGTCATCCATGATATAGGTGCTGTAGAAAAGCATACCTGATTGATCCAGCTCGTAGGACTCGCGGGCGCCGCGCCAATACTGCGGGCCAGGCATCGCGCAGCGCTGCAATCCAGCGTAGAAATCCAACGCGGCGATCATTTCCGGCGTGTCAAACGTGACATTGCCTTCCGCATCAAAAGGCCAGGCGTCGTTGGAGATAGCGACCTGCTCGAAGATCTGGTGGCCGTAGTTCTGACCGGGGTCAGAGCCGATGGTAATGGCGTACAGCAAGTTGCCAGTGCCAGGCAATGCGTCACAAGCGGCGTTGATATCATCCCAACTGAGAGGAGCATTCAAGCCAGCATCCGCGAACACATCCTCGCGGTACCAGATGGCCTGGATCCAACCATCGTAGGGGATGGCAGCGTATTTGCCCGTAGCGGGGTCAGTGACCATGACCAGCGGGCCGGCGCGGAAGTCGTCCTCGCCCACGGCCGCGATCACAGCTTCAGCGGCGTCCTCGTCCAAGAGACCATCGGCGGAGAAGGCCGCGACGCGCTCAATGCCCATACGAACGATGTCCGGCACGCGGTTGGCCGCCAGAGCCGTCGCCATCCGCTGAGAAACGCCTGATTCCTCAATGGGGACGATGCGCACGTCAATCTCAGGGTGCTCGGCCATGAAGCCGGCAGCAACCGCTTCGTACACATTCACCCGGTCTTCCTCGTTATCGGTCGTCCAGAACTCCACGACGGTCTTCTCGATCTCGACGGGGACCTCAACGGTGACCTCAACGGGGACCTCGACGGTCTCTACAACAGGTACTTCAACTTCTTTGGTAACTACCACCGTCTCGATGATGATTTCGGGCGTAGGCGTAGCGCACGCGCTCAAAACCGCGCTGAGGGTCAACAACACAACCAGCAATAGCGATATTCGCTTATTCATGAATCTCCTCCTAAATTTTGGTAGATTTCCGAAACGTAACAGCCAAAAGTTACCACAAACAGCTAATGGAAAACTCTTACTATACATCACCTCCTCTCTAACCAACGCGGCCGGTAGATTGCCGCACGATCAATTCAGGTTTTAGAAGCACCTGCGAGACCTCCGGGGCCGTCCCATTCAACAAGCATAGCAGCATGTCGCAAATTCGCTGCCCGATCTGATAGATCGGCTGTCTGAGGGTCGTCAATGAAGGGTGCGCCAACTCCGCCAGGGAAATATCATCGAAACCGGCGATGGATACATCTCGCCCTACACGCAATCCCAACTCCTGCGCCGCGCTCATCACTCCCAAAGCCATGAGGTCATTACCCGCGATGATCGCCGTGGGCGGATTCGCCCGTTGCAGGAACTCGCGGCCCGCCTCGTAGCCGTCCATGTCAGTCAGCCCGCCAGTCACCACTAAGGATTCATCGTAAGGTAACCCGGCGCGTGACAATGCTTCGCGGTAGCCCGCCAGACGGTAATTGGCAAACATCAGGTTCAGCGGCGCGCTCACGTAGGCAATGCGGCGATGTCCTTGCGCGACCAGGTATGCCATCAGTTCTTCCAAGCCTGCCTGGCCATCCACATCGAGATAGGGGAAGTCGCCCTCCAGATCTGAACGGCCGAAAGCCACAAAGGGGAATTGCTGCTCAATGAGATACGCGATGCGCGCATCCTGCCGGCGAGTGCGCACCACCAGCAGCCCGTCTACCCGCCGCTCTTTCACCACCCGCTCGTAGAGAGCCAACTCCTCCGTTCCCGGCGCGCGCGTGGAAACCAATAGATCGTACTCGTGCTCCGCCGCTTCGTTGCCGATACCGGCCAGCAGCTCACTGAAATATGGATCGGAGAAGCGCGGGCCAAAAGTGGGAATGATGAACCCGAGGGTGTCGGTGCGCCGCTTCTGGAGACGCTGGGCCATCACGTTGGGGTGGTAGCCCATCTCCTCCGCCGCAGCCAAGACTCGCAAACGGGTGGCGGGGGCCACGCCCGGCACATCGGCCAGTGCGCGGGAAACCGTCGCTATGGAAACGCTTAAGCGATCCGCAACATCCTGTAGCGTGACGGGCATACTCACTCCTTGCAGAGTTTATGCGACTACGGTAAACGGGAGAAAGGTGTCGTAAACGTTTACAACGTGCTTTTATTATACTCGTAAACGTTTACGTTGTCAAGGGTTTTTCCGAAAAAATGGGGGGAAATTGGAGAAACAAAGGGGAAATTTCCGCTTTCGGGGGAGTCATGATACAATACACAGCACGGCAAAGCCGCAAATCTGCAGAGGAGGAAATTAAAATGAGTGCTAAGATCACACACGTCATCAAACGCTCCGGCGCGGTCGTTCCCTTCAAACAGGAACGGATCACCAATGCTATTTACCGCGCCGCCGTAGCCGTCGGCGGACGGGATCGCGCAGTTGCCGACCGGCTCTCCGCTCAAGTCGTCGCCTGCCTCGAAGACACCTATCAAGGAAACCGCACCCCTTCCGTCGAAGACATCCAGGACATCGTCGAAAAGGTGCTCATCGAAAACGGGCACGCCAGGACGGCCAAGGCCTATATCCTCTATCGCCAGGAGAGCGCCCGGCGACGCCGTCGCCGCGAGCGCGGTGAATCACAGCGCGATCCGGAAAACATCCCTTACCGCAAACTCTGGGAAGTGCTCAACTGGGCCGTGGATCACGACCTTTACAACGTCTACCGGCTGAACGAGCGCATCGCCAAAGGTGAGTTTCCCGACATCGTGCGGGAATCGGATGCTGCCTATGAGCAAGATATCGCCACTGCAGCAGAGATGATCAAGCGTCACCGTGACGAGGTCCGCATCGTCATCATTGCCGGGCCATCATCCTCCGGTAAGACCACCACCACGACCAAACTCGGCGAGCATCTAAAACAGGCCGGCCTGAACCTGGTCGCGCTCAACGTGGATAACTATTTCTTCGATCTGTCCGTGCATCCCCAGGATGAGTACGGGGATTACGACTTTGAGACGCCCCAGGCGTTAGACCTGCCGCTCATCAACGAGCACCTCACCCGCCTCATCGCCGGGGAAAAGGTACTCACCCCCTACTACGATTTCAAGACCGGCGCGCGCCAACCCGATTCCATTCCCATGCAGATCGGCCACCACGACATCATTCTCATTGATAGCCTGCACGGCCTCTACGCCGACATGACGAAAGACATCCCTGCCGCGCAAAAGTTCAAGCTGTACATCGAGACGTTGCTGCAGATGAAAGGGCCGGACAACCAGTACATCCGGTTCACCGACCTGCGGCTCATGCGGCGGATGCTCCGTGACGCCCGCGAGCGGGCCTACGATCCCCAGCAGACGCTGGAACACTGGCACTACGTCCGCAGCAGCGAGCTGCGCCACATCATCCCCTATGTCAACAGCACCGATTACATCGTCAACGGCGCGACGCCCTACGAACTACCCATCATGTGCGCCCGGCTAGGCGCGCATTTCTCCCGCTGGGTCACGCTATACAAGGACGATCCCAATCGGGTGGATGCCTATCTCCGGGCCGAGCGCGTCTACAAGCTACTGCAGGCTATCATCCCGGTGGAAGACGATTCGTCCATTCCGGCGACCTCGCACATCCGGGAGTTCATCGGCGGCAGCGCGTACGATCTGCATTAGCCGCGCGCAAAGCATAGGAGACATTCGAAAACATGACCGCACTCAAACACGTCACCATCCACACCGATGGCGGCGCGCTGGGCAATCCCGGCCCCGGAGGGTACGGCGTCGTCTTAAGCTATGAGCAATATCACCGAGAATTATCCGGCGGATTCCGGCACACCACGAACAACCGGATGGAGCTTCTGGCCGCCATCATGGGGTTGCGCGCCCTCAAGACGCGCTGCACCGTCACACTGTACAGCGATTCGCAATACCTCGTCAAAGCCATGACCCAGGGGTGGGCCAAACGGTGGCAAGCTAACGGCTGGATGCGCAACAAAAAGAAGCGGGCGCTCAACCCTGACCTATGGGAAGAATTACTGCAGCTCTGCGAGCAGCACACAGTCACCTTTAGGTGGATCAAAGGGCACGCCGGGAATCCTTACAACGAACGCTGTGACCGGCTGGCCAAAGAGGCCGCCCGGCGGGAGAACTTGCCGCCAGACGCAAACTACGAGCGGGATCGTCCCTGATCCACTTCCCTCCACAGCAAAAACCGCCCGCTCCGTAGGGAGCGGGCGGTAGGAGGCATCAAAAAAGCAATTCCTTGGCGCTGACCTACTCTCCCAGGGGGCTGCCCCCCAAGTACCATCGGCGCTGACGGGCTTAACTACTGGGTTCGGGATGGAACCAGGTGTACCCCCGTCGCTCGGAGCACCAAGAAATTGCTCTGCTATTTTCTCTTGCACCAACTTAACAGTTCGACGCTGTTTCTTCTCCTGCTAAAATTCCAAGTTCTCCATACCACTGTTGAAGTCCTCGACCGTTAGTACGGCTTGGCTACACGCCTTGCGGCGCTTACACCTGCCGCCTATCTAACTGGTGGTCTTCCAGCGGTCTTACTTCTGCATTC
>JAUWHU010000225.1 GCA_030605705.1 Thermoflexia bacterium
GCGCGCCCTGGATGAGGCCGGCGTGGAAGTCATCCTCGCGCGCGATTTCGGTGCAGCGGGGTTGGGGCTTGCCGTACGCGACCGCCTCACCCGCGCGGCCGGAGGCAAAGTGGTGCGCGTCACGTAACAAGCGAGCCGGTGTTTCACCGGCTCGGTTTGGGGAACCACGGAGGGAGGGTGGGGGAACCACAGAGGGTGGGGGAACCACGGAGGGTTCCCCCTACTTACGCATGCAGGAAGTCACGCAGCCGCCGGGCGTGGGCCGGATGGCGCAGACGGCTGAGTGCCTGCGCCTCGATCTGCCGCACGCGCTCGCGGGTGACCCCCATCTTCTTCCCCACCTCTTCCAGCGTGTACGTTTGCCCGTCAACCAGCCCGTAGCGCATCTGGAGGATTTTGACCTCTCGCGGCGGTAAGTCTGTCAAGATATCCAACAGCACCTCCCGCAGCATCGCTGAGCTCACTTCGTCGGGGGGAGCGCGACTGTCGGTGTCCTCCACAAAATCGCCCAGCGTGCTGTCCCCTTCATCGTCGGTAGGCATTTCCAACGAGAGGGGACGTCGCGCCACGTCAATCATCTGTTCAACTTTGCGCAGAGGGATATCCAGCTCGGCGGCCAGCTCCTCCGGTGTAGGATCGCGGCCCAGCCGTTGGGTCAATTTGTGAGAAACTCGCAGCAATTTGTTGATCTGGTCGCCCATGTGGACGGGAACCCGGATGGTGCGGCTCTGGTCGGCGATGGCCCGGGTCACAGCCTGACGAATCCACCAGGTCGCGTACGTGGAGAACTTGTGGCCGCGTTTGTAATCGAATTTGTTGGTCGCGCGGATCAAACCGATGTTGCCCTCCTGGATCAGGTCAAGGAAGGGCACTCCGCGTCCAATGTATTTCTTGGCAACGCTGATCACCAGCCGTGAGTTAGCACGGATCAAGTGCTCGCGGGCCGCCAGGCCATCGTACTTGATCAAATGCAATTCATCGCGCTTATCTGGGTTTTTGACCCGGTTGCTCTGCAGCTTTTGCACAGCTTTTTGCCCGGCTTCCATGCGCTTGGCGAGGGAGACTTCCTCTTCCGCTATCAGCAGTGGGACTTTGCCAATCTCTTTGAGATATAGGCCGATGGTATCGTCAACCTCAACAGCGCGGTAGATGTCCTGTTCGGTACCGTTTGCCTTTTCTGCTTCCGCCTTATCCTCGCGCGCATGCAGTGCCGTCGGACGCCTCTCCCCCGGCGCCCCCACCACAATTCCACCCTGCATCAGAGCAGAGATGATTTCATCTAAACGTTCGATGTCCTCCTCCGCTTCTGGGAAAACCTTGAGAATGTCCTTGTATGTGATATAGCCGCGCTCATATCCCAGGGCGACGAGGTACTCTTCTCCCACGTTTTCTTTTGAGAGGATGTTTGCTTCCTCTTCCTTCTCTTCTATTTTGCTATCCAGAATCCTATCTTGAGCCAAACTCTCAATCCTTTACTACTATGATATTCCGTTAATCTAAGTGTAGCCTATTTTTAGAGAATATTCAAATTTGTCGACTTGTCAACCCAGTCTAAAAAAGCACGGGTGGGCAATGCCAACCTGTGCTCTCTTGAAAAGTCGCACGCATAAGACATGTACACTATAACATGAACCGGCGTAATTTGTCAAGCTCGACGGTTTATTTTCGGAGCAGGCAGATGCAACGCAGAGGCGCAAAGGCGCGGAGTTTTATCTGGTTCGCTCTGCGACTCTGCCTCTCAGCGACTCTGTATAAAAAGGAGTGGTAACAGATGTTTTACCCCTATTTATTGAGCAGATACGTCACGAGTGTTTACACACCGCCAAGGACGAAAATTTGCCGCCTTCTTCCTGCGACCATGTCGCCGAGCTTGACCAAAAGACGAAAACAGGTAACAATACGGTGGAGCCAGATCATTCTTCACCTTTGCGAGGAGTTATGAAAATCGTTTCCATCGTCGGGGCACGCCCCCAGTTCATCAAAGCTGCACCGGTCAGCCGTGCACTGCGCCCGGTAGCTCACGAAGTCCTGGTC
>JAUWHU010000507.1 GCA_030605705.1 Thermoflexia bacterium
CAGACAGTGTTGGTATACCACGGCGGCGTCGGCTCATTGAGCGTGCAATACGTATTGATGCGATACAGCCGCTGTGTGTCGGTGGTGGTCTTCTGGTACCAGTCGGAAACCTGGTGGTAATAGGTGTACTGCCAGTCCCCCTCCGGGCACGGGCATCCCTCCAAGGTATCTTTGTCGAGGTTCATGTCCTCGACATTGCAGACGTAGTAGGTGGGGCCCAAGTACCAGGGGCCTAAGGAGTTGTAGTAGGGATCATTGCGCGGCGACTGGGTATCTATCTCGCCCACCCAAACGCTCTGGGACTGTGGCGCGTCGTTGCGATTGCCGACCACGTCCGTGCCGCGCAGCGCGATCTCATAGTATCCCTCCATATCCACCGGAACGCTGTAGGTCCAGGTGGTGGTGATGACGCCTGCACCGGAGTCCGCCAGCGTACTCTGGTTCCAGACGAGGGAGGCCGAATCGTAAAGCGACTCGGCTTCGACCTCGTCCAGTGCGCGATTGTAGACCATCAGTTCATCCAGAAAGCCTTTGAAAGCGTTATGGATGATGTAATGAGGGTCGCCCGCTTCCACCATCCTCTGCCCGATGTTGAACTGCATTTCCCGGTCAAGCGGCTTGACGCCGGCCGGCACGCTGACCTCTGCCTTTTGATTCCCGTTGATGTACATTACCAGGCTGTCCCCGTCGAAGGTCACGATGATGTGAGTCCAGTGGTAAATGTGGCCGTCCTCCCCCGACTCGATTTCCCACGCCGTCCCGCCGGCGTCGGTGAAGCCGGCGCGCACGCGATAATGGTCGCTGTCGTTGACCCTTTGATACAGCGACAGCCAGGGCGTGCGGCTGCCGTCGGCATATTTATAGCCCAGGACGCCGTATTTGCGATTGCTTTGCTCTGGGTGATAGGCCTTGATCCACGCCGCCAGGGTAAAATGCCCTTCCCCCGCGCCCAGGTTGAGATGGTCGCTGGGGTCAATGTGAAGTACGTCAGGATTGGCGTCGTCGCCGTCGAAATATACAGCCGAGTCCACGCGGCCATCCCCCCCAGCATCGGGGCACGTATTATAGCCTTCGCAGCGGCCGTGATGGTCGTAGCCGGAACTGTCCATAAAGACTCGCCGTTCAGTTCCGACGGCCTCGGGGTCGTCCATCAAGAAGTACAGCACCGTCCCCTCGTAGATACCCACCTGCCCGGCCGGGCGGAAGGTGATCTCTAGTTCCTCTATGCCGTAGGCGACCACGCCAGAGTCGGTGACGACGCCGCTCAACAAGATGGCCGTGTCGGTGATGACGGTGGTGACGGGACCGGTGTAGCGCAAATCGGCCACCGGCGCGGTGTTATCCAGTCGCACCAGCGGCGATTCGATGATGTGCAGCCTGGCATTGTCCACGTTGTCCACCGGCCGCAGGTTGAGCGTGTAAACGCCGGTCGAGTCCGGCATAGCCTGTCCGTCGTTGTCGAATGTGGGTAGCACGTAGTCGAGTTCCCAGACGCCGGCTTCCAGCGTGGCCGTCTGCCAGCCGGCCCCGGCGACCTCGGCCTGGCCTTCCAGCAGCACCATCACCGCCCCGACGCCGCTGCCGGGTTCCGCGCCGGCGGAGGCGTCGCTGTACGCGCCACTTAACTGCGCCGCCCAGCGTCCATCCCGGTCGAGGGTTGCGCGCTGCGGCGGGGGATCGCTGGTCGCCTGGGGCGGGGTGCGGTCAATGACGACGGTGATGGTATCCGGCGTTTCTTCGTTGCCGGCCACGTCGGTGGCGCGGCTGCGCAGAGTGTGCGCGCCTTCGGCCAGACCGCTGGTGTCCCACTCGTAGGTCCAGGATTCGACCCCCTCTGTTTCCTGCCACGCGCCGCCGTCCACGCTCACGTCCACTTGTGTAACGTGGGTGTTATCGCTCGCGTCGCCAGCGATGATGAGGTCGCCGGTCACGGCCAGGTACTGTCCGTCGGAAAGGGAGGTGATGGTGGAGGCGGGCAGGTCGGCGTCAATTGTCACCGTGTCCTCGGTTTCCCGGTGGCTCGTACCCAGCAGCGTGGTGGTCTCGCGCAGCGCCAGCCGGTTCACAAACAGGTCGCTTGCTCCCTGGATGGCGCAGGGTAGGGTACACTCGGTCACTGAGTCGTCCAGCACCTTGACCTTTTCGTATAGCCGCTCAATTTCCGATGCGGAGAGCGATTGGTTCCAGACGGCCAGTTCGTCCAACCGGCCATCGAAGAAGTAGCGATTGCCCGGCGCCTGGCCGATGCGCAGCGTGCCGGATCCCTGGTAGTCGGCAGAGGCGGTATCTTGGGCCACCTGCTCGCCGTCGCGGTAGATGGTGCGCTCGTTGGTATCGGCGTCGTAGGTGCAGGCCCAGTGGTGCCAGTCGGTGTCAGTATAAGACGCCGCCGTGTTCAGGTCATTGCCGTAGAAGGCACACGTAAACCTGCTGTCCTCCCGGAAGCCGATATGCAGACCCTGATTCTGGCTCCTGATGCCTTGCCCCAGGGCACAGTCAAAATTGCCGACCCCGTTTCGTTTAGCCCAGAAGGCGGCGGTGAAGGAGGAGTTGTTCAGCGGCACGTTGCGGTTGACGACCCGCACCTGCACGTTGTCCAGACCCCACGATTCGTTGGCGAGGCTCTCCAGGTTCGAGCCTTTGAATTTCACCTGGAGCGCGTTATCAATG
>JAUWHU010000041.1 GCA_030605705.1 Thermoflexia bacterium
TAAACTAACCCAGGAATTGGACGCGGATTTTCACGGATTACACGGATATTTTTGTAAGAAAACAAGGAAAAATCCGTGTTGATCCGTGGTATCCGTGTCCAAAAGCTTACTGTTTTTATTGAGTAACAACTCTATTGAGAAGATACCACGGCAGTTCATAACTCCGAGAGAGTTCGTCGCAGGATGTGCAGGCGTGTCAGTGCTTTCCCCGCGCCCACGGCCACGCAGGCCATCGGTGCGTCGGCGATGTAGACCGGGACGCCCATCTCCTGGGTGAGTAGCCGGTCAATGTCGCGGAGCAGCGAGGTTCCTCCCACCATCGTCATGCCCCGGTCAATGATGTCCGAGGCGAGTTCCGGCGGCGTGCGCTCCAGCACCGACTTGACCATCCCCATGATGACGGCTAGCGGTTCCTCCAGCGCCTCGATGATGTCGTCGGAGCTGATCTCCACGCTGCGGGGCAGGCCGGAGACCTGGTCACGGCCCTGTACTTCCATGTGGAGCGGTTGGCCTTCTAAGGGCATAGCCGCGCCGATGCGGATTTTGGCTTCCTCGGCGGTGGGCAGCCCGATCATCAGGTTGTACTTGCGACGGATGTAGGCGACGATGGCGTCATCCATCCGCACGCCGGCCACGCGCACGGCGGCGGAGGCGACGACGCCGTAAACGGACAACACCGCCGCTTCGCTGGCGCCTCCCCCCAGGTCAATGATCATGTGACCGCCGGGTGTGTGGATAGGCAGGCCGGCGCCGATCGCGCCCGCCAGCGGCTCCGGGAGGAGGTAGGCCTTGCCGGCCCCTGCTTCGAGAGCGGCCTCGCGCACGGCCTGCTTCTCCACCTGGGTGACCCCGAAAGGCACGGTGAGCATGATCTTGGGCTTGAAGAGCCGGAATCTCCCGATGGCGTGATCAATGAAATGCGCCAGCATCTTCCGGGTGATGTGGTAATCAGCGATGACGCCATCGCGTAGCGGGCGGCGCACCTGGATGGTCTCAGGCGAGCGGCCCATCATAGCGCGGGCTTCCTCGCCCACTGCGATAACCTCGCCCGTACTGATCTCCTGGGCCACCACCGAAGGCTCCTGGAGCACGATGCCCCGTCCCCGGACGTATACCAGAACGTTGACGGTACCCAGATCAATCCCTAATTCTTCTGTGAATAGCATGTTATCCTTCTTTTATTTGTAAGCATTTTCAAATTGACGAGTTAGATAGGACGCAGATTCACGCAGATTTTCGTAGATGAAAACAGAATCCCGTCTTGCTCGTAAAGAATTTCGAGTGTCGTTGAACACTTACCTTTGTTTTTACTGCCGTCCGTTTCTCAAACAGTCTGATGATACACAATTTACCAATTTTGTCCAATGGGATCGGATGATGGGCATCCGCTGCCACGCTGAAACGCTGTGCCGCTGAGACGCTAATTGACGAGATTTGAACCTTTTGCGGAGTTATGCGACTATATAAATAGGGTGCATGAAAGGAGGTGTCGGCATAACCGTTGAGACGCTAATTGACGAGATTTGAACCTTTTGCGGAGTTGTGCGACTATAAGTGACGTTTACCGTTGTATTGGGGTTGGTTATCTAATTTAGAATTAAGGAGGAAAGGGACATGAAACGCATGAAGTCTTGGAAGTGGAGTATTTTGTTGGTAGTGTTGATTTCTTTAGCACTCTTGACGCAAGCCGCTCTAGCTGTTCAGTATAATTTGGATGACTTTTCAGCCACGACCATGGTGGCGAATTTGTCGACTATCTCAGGGAGTGTGAGCTTGGCGGATGGAGATAGTCTATCAGGTCTTCTTGGTGGTGAGCGAGATTTAGTTCTTACGTATGAAGCGGGTAGCCAAACCGTGGAGCTAGGTGTTGATACAACGGCAGAGAATTTGGCTTACAATAGTGGAACTAATGGTTCAAATGGTCATTTTAGTGTGACGTGGGATGGAAACGATGATGACGCCTTAACCAATGCCTACGCTTTGAATGTTGACCTTACCCAAGGTGGCGTCAATGACGCGTTTTTGTTGAATGTGACTTCCGATGGCCCCTTTGATTTGACTTTGACTGTTTACAGCGAATTTGATGCTTATGGACATTACACAATTAATGAGACGGAGGATATTGATGGGGTAGGCCGTAGCTATTGGATTCCATTTGCTGATTTCACAACTGATATGGGCACACTCGATTTTGGTAATGGGGCTGACCCTGATGATGTAGATGCAGTTGTGCTAGAAGTTGATCCTGGCGTTGAAGATGATTTCTCCGTTGATTTCATTGAAACTCGGGATAGTTCAGAAACGATCATTGATTTTGGCGATCTACCTGCAAGTTATAATATTACGGTTAAAGCAGACAACGGTGCCGGTCATGTGAATCCTGGTGCAACTATTGAATTGCGCAATACCGAAGTTGTGGTTGACTCGGAGGCAGATGGGCAGGAAAGTGTGGATGCGACGGGTGATGCTGGTGATGAAGGGGGCGTGGTTCCCACTGGGAATTGGGCTGATAACAGTGGTCATGTAGATGTTTATGTATCAGGTGGTAATGGCTGTCTAATGGGGTGGCTTGACTGGCATGCTGGTTCCTTTTCCCACACTGCGGATGGACCAGATAGTTCCTTTGATGATAATTTGGAGCTCATTATAGATAACCAACTGGTGAGTTCAACTGCCAATCCTAATTCATTCACTTTCTCCATATTAAGTCTTAATACGTCAGACACTGTATTTGCTCGCTTCCGCGTGGTGCCCGATGTTGGTGCTGCTGGGTGTGGAGATCAGGCTGCTTTGCAGTATACAGGCCTGGTTGAGGATGGTGAGGTGGAGGACTACGAATGGTCCTTCAATGCCAACGCGGTCACCCTCTCTTCCCTTGACGCTCACTCTGGCGTGGCGATGCCCACAGCCTTCGCTTTGATCGCTGCCACCCTGGCCAGTGGCGCGGGCCTCTTCGTGCTGTCGCGTCGTCGTAAGGCGTAACACCGGTTACTCCGTGGTTTCTTGCGGGCCTCGTTTTCGGACGAGGTCCGCTTTTTGTTGCTGGTTGTCGCCACGCGGGGTGCCGCCATGCTGAGACGCTGTGCCGCTGAGACGCTGAGACCGCTGCCCGTGCTTGCCTCTCCATTCGGGTCTGGTATACTGTGTTAGAAAACTGTCTGTGTGTCAAGAATTTCACCACAGAGGACACAGAGAGCGCAGAGATTTTAAACTTGACCTTGAGAAAATTAATTTCTTGACGTGTGAAGTGGAATTTTCTTAAACCAAATATCAAATTTTTTTCTATCTTCTCCGTGTTCTCCGTGGTGAGATGCCTTTTTTCAGGGGAGCCAACTTTGGAACGAACTGGTACTGTAGTGCGTGTGGTGGGCGTGGTCGTGGATGCGGAATTCGCGTCGGGCGATCTGCCCAGCATTCACAACGCCTTAGCCGTGCAGCGCGATGATGCGCCGGATTTGGTCATCGAAGTGCAGGAGCACGTGGATCCCCGTACCGTGCGGGGCATTGCGATGGGCGGCACGGCCGGCTTGCGGCGCGGGTTGCCGGTCCGCGATACCGGTCAACCGATTCGTGTGCCGGTGGGGCGCGCAACGTTAGGGCGCATGTTCAATGTCCTGGGGCAGCCCCTCGATGGCCTCCCTGCTCCGGCGCAGCTGGAACGCCATCCGATCCACGTCGCTTCGCCGCCCCTCGACGAGCAGCGGGTGGTCTCTGAGCCTTTCGTCACCGGCCTCAAAGCGATTGATCTGCTGACACCCTATCCACGCGGCGGAAAGATCGGCCTTTTCGGCGGCGCGGGTGTGGGGAAGACCATGCTGATGATCGAGTTGATGCGCCACACTATCCGGGAACACTCCGGCATCGTGCTCTTCGCCGGGGTGGGGGAGCGCAGCCGCGAAGGCAACGATCTGTGGCTGGAGATGCAGCGCAGCGGCGTCTTGGAAGGCACCGTCCTGGTCTTTGGGCAGATGAACGAGCCGCCCGGCGCGCGTTTACGTGTTCCCCTCACCGCCCTGACGATGGCCGAGTATTTTCGGGATAGCGAGCGGCAGCAGGTATTGCTGTTCATTGATAACATTTTCCGCTACATCCAGGCCGGCGCAGAGGTGTCCGCGCTGCTGGGACGGTTGCCCAGCGCGGTGGGCTACCAGCCGACGTTAGGCACGGAGATGGGCGAGCTGCAGGAGCGCATCACCACGACGAGCAAGGGAAGCGTGACTTCGATCCAGGCGGTCTACGTGCCCGCCGACGACCTCACCGATCCCGCCGTAGTCGCCACCTTCGCGCACTTGGACGCGGCAACGATCCTCTCTCGCCGGCAGGCCAGCCAGGGTTTCTACCCGGCGATTGATCCTCTGGAATCGAACAGCGCCTTGCTCACGCCGGAAGGGGTGGGGGATGAGCACTGCGCCATCGCCACGGAAGTGCGCGCGCTGCTGGCCCGCTACCGGGAGCTCCAGGATGTCATCGCCATTTTAGGATTGGATGAGCTCAGTGAGACGGATCGTCTGGCGGTGAACCGGGCGCGGCGGTCGCAGCGTTTTCTGACGCAGCCTTTCTTCGTCTCGGAGCCGTTCACCAGCATCCCCGGCCGCTACGTCCCCTTAGACGAAACGCTGCGTGGCTTTCGCGAGATCTTGGCGGGCCGCCACGATGATCTGCCGGAGCAGGCGTTCTACATGGTCGGCACGATTGATGAGGCCGTGGCGCAGGCGGAAAAGATGCGCGCGGCAGAGACGTGAGTATGGCCTTCAAGCCCTTGCAGCTGTCTGCGCTCACGCCGGTGGAGACCCTCCTCGAGGTGACCGGGGTGACCCAGGTGCAGGTGCGGCTGGCCGATGGCGCCGGCTTGAGCATCTACCCCGGTCACGCCCCCTTGCTGGCAGAGACGGTCGCGGGGCCGCTGCGTTACAGCGATGTCTCCGGCGAGCACACGTTGGCCCTGGAGGCGGGAATCCTGCACATCACGCCTGGCGGCGTCACGCTTTTTACCCCCGGCGCGCTTTTGTCGGGCACTGGGGAGCCGGTAGGCAATGGGGAAGTGGCGCGTTTTGATCGGCTGGCGGGGGCCTTGTTCGCTGCGCTGCAGGCCAGGTCTGAGGGGCGCGATGGCGAAACATAAGCGCGGTTGGCTGCGCGAGTTGGGACGGGAGACGGCGCGGGCCTCTACCTTAGGATGGGAATTGGCTCTGCCGATCTTCATGGGCGTGTTGCTGGGTTACTATCTCGACCGGCAGCTGGGAACGAAGTATACGTTCACCATCGGCTTGTTGATGGCCGGGATCGGCGCGGGATTCTACAATATTTGGAGTTTCGCCAGCCGGATTGATGCCCGGCAGAAGCGTCTCCGAGAGAAGCGGCGCGCTGAGGAAGCCGCGGCCTCCGGTGCGGACGACAACGATGCTCGCCAGGAGTTGCGCTGATGGTCGCGGTGTGGTTGATCGCCGGCGCGCTCGTGGGCTGGGTCAGCATCCTGATCCAGGTTTGGATTGTGGCCCGGTTATGCCCCAGAACGCCTCGCCAGGGGCTTGGGTTGCTGATCGGCGGGATGTTGCTGCGTTGGTTGCTGATCGCGGGCCTGCTCAGCGTCGCGTTGCGGCAAGGGATCGTCGCCGGATTGTTGGCCTTCGCCGGATTGTGGCTGGCGCGTTGGTTGGGTATCTTGCGGATTCACACCGGTAAGTTGTTCGCTAGCGTCTAGTTCCTGC
>JAUWHU010000529.1 GCA_030605705.1 Thermoflexia bacterium
GCGGAATGCTCCGCCACCGCCCGGCGCATCTCCGCGTCGCGGACGACGATGAAATCCCAGGGCTGGCGGTTGCTGGCCGACGGCGCCCATTGCCCCGCCTCCAACACCTGCGCCAGGAGCTCGTCCGGCACGGGGTCGGGCCGGTAACGGCGAATACTGCGTCGCCCCTTGAACAGGGCCAGCGCCCCGGCGGGCGTGATCTTACCTTCCGCGCTTGACGTTTGACGCTTGACGTTTGTACTCATGCTCATCCATGTCCCAGCGCGAAAACCTCAGCCCCCGTGCCCGCCCTTCACGCCCAGCAAAAAGCCGAGCGCGATGGAAACCACTCCCGCGATGAGAGTCCGCAATCCGTAAATCACAATGTTGCGCTTGGAGATACGCCCCAAGAAAACTCCCAATCCAAAAAGAGTGAGCAGTGACAAGGCCAGTGAGAGCAGGTAGCTCACCTCGACACTCCCGATCAGGTTGGAGAAAAAGAGCGGAATCATCACTAACAACGCAGCGACGAAGGGGGCCAGACCATCCACGAGAGAAACAACGATCACCGCCCAGCGGGAGGCCCGCCCGATCTTGGTGTTCTTGAGGTCGGTGAGCGTGCTCTTCTCCAGCTCCGCCAGATCGCGTTCGCGTTCGGCGGATTCGGTGAGGTATGCGCCCCACAACCCCGATACCCCCATCGCGATAGAGGTCGTCAACCCCGTGTTGATCACTATCGCGACATCGCGGACCCCCGCCATGTAGTTACCCATCAGCACACCGATGATCGTCAAAACGCCGTCGAAAGCGTTCATCACCAGGTAACGACGGGCGATCTCTGCTGTGCCAGAGATGCGGTTATATTCACGTAGAACGTTCCAGCGTTGGGTCATACTTGTACGTGCTATCTCCAAACTGGACATGACTAATCCTGCGGCGTGATGACGTCTTCAATGAGTATCTTGCCAGCAGCCACCTCATCTACAGAGTGTACCGACCCGCCATTCTCTTCGATGACAAAAACAACCTTCTCATACGGCAGATTGTTCCCCTCAATGGTGATCTTAGCATTTTCCACGCGGCGATCAATCTCATAGATGGCGATGTTCACACCATCTACGCCTTCCAAATCCGCCAACAGCTGGGAAAGCTCCACAATGTCAGGTTCCATAGGTTTCAATACATCTAATACCACACGTCTTAAGTTACTCATATCTCCTTAACCTCACAAATTATTCGCCATAGACAACAAATGGCTCCCTTGAAAAAAGATATCTCACCACAGATCGCAGGTGTGGGCAGGCAGCGCCCACAAACAGAGGACACTGAGAAGAAATTAAATTTTAGTGTCAAAATATTTAACATTGCATGTCAAAAAGTTACTTTTCTGAAGGCTAAGTTTAAAATCTCTGTGCTCTCCGTGCCTCTGTGGTGAAATTCTTGGTTTTTTCAGTAGACCCACAAATTAGATGCACAAAGAGGGGACAGCGCAAAACGCCGCCCCCTCAGGTGCGAGGAAATTCTATTCAAATTAGAATGACCAGGACTGTCTTCTTCCAAAGCTAACTCTACAACCATCTACCTACGCCGCTGGCCTCATCTTCAGCCAACGGGTGACCGACTTCTGCAACTCCGCAGCCAACGAGGGGATCAAAATCAACGGCAGCATCAAAGCCCATTCCTCCAGGTTCAGCGGAACCGTGTTGAAGATTGGTTGGAGGAAGGGAACGTAGACCACAACCAACAACAACAGCACGGAGAAGCCGACCGCATACTGCATCCATTTGTTGCTGAAAACACCCAATTTCAGGAGCGGATAGCGCTCTGAACGAGCGGTGTACGCCCGGAAAAGCTCCGAAAGCACTAACGTGACGAAAGCCATGCTTTCTGCGGTCTGCGTGGGGTCGGCGCCGTACTTGTCCGCGTAGAAGGTCAACCCGCGCCAGTAGGCCAACAACACCGTCCCGGTGATCGCCACAGACTGGACAAATACACCGGCAAGCATATCGCGGTTGATCACCGGTTCCTGCGGCGGGCGCGGTGGTTGCTCCATGATGTCGGGATCGCCTTTCTCCATCCCCAGCGCCAGGGCCGGCGCGCCGTCGCTGAGCAGGTTGAGCCAGAGGAGCTGGATGGCCGTCAGCGGTGAGGGCCAGCCCAGGAGCGTCCCGATGAAAATAATGGCGATCTCCGCTAAGTTACAGGAAAGCAGGAAGTAAACGAATTTGCGGATGTTAGAATAGATGATCCGCCCCTGCTCGATGGCGCTGACGATGGAGACGTAGTTGTCGTCCGTCAACACCATGTCCGCCGTCTGCTTGGAGACGTCGGTGCCGGTGATGCCCATGGCCACGCCGATGTCGGCTTGCTTGAGGGCCGGAGCATCGTTCACGCCATCGCCGGTCATCGCGACGACGTGGCCGCGAGCGCGCAGCGCCTGGACGATGCGGACCTTGTGCTGTGGCGAGACGCGGGCGAAGATGTCCACGTCATCCATCGCCGCCTGCAACTCTGCATCGCTCAGCG
>JAUWHU010000266.1 GCA_030605705.1 Thermoflexia bacterium
ACGCCGGTCACCACCCTCAGCGTGGCGACCAATCGCAAGTGGAAAAATGCAGACGGCACACCAGGCGAGGAAACCACCTGGTTCCGCGTAACGGCCTGGCGGCGTTTGGCGGAGACCGCTGCACAGTATCTGAAGAAAGGACGCCAGGTACTCATCGAGGGCCGACTAAAACCCGACCCGCAGACCGGCGGGCCGAAAATCTGGCAGCGGCAAGACGGGACTGCCGGGGCTTCTTATGAGATCACAGCGTCCACCATCCGCTTCCTGGGTCAGCGAGAAGAGACCACGGCCCCCCCCAGCGGCGCGCCGCCAGTGGAAAAGGTCGAGGAAACCAAAGAATCTTCCCTGCCGTTTTAGGCTCAAAGCCCCATCCCGGCTGCTGCCCACCACTACCGAGTGATGGGCAGCGACGGGGGAAGGGAAATCATTACGGCACAGGCACATCACACATAAAAAAAGAAAAGGATAATAGACAATGCTAATTTACAGAAAGATCAATCGTCAAACTGTAAAAATTGTACTTGATTGGGGAGAAGCAAACTGTATTTCATGGGAAGCAATGCTGCCCAGTGGAGAAAGAATAACCAGCGGTGTTACCTGTGACGATTATGGTGACTTAGTTGAGGCCATACCAGAAATTGAAGACATGGTTGAGATTAGCATGGACATCGCCAGCGGAGACTACGAATATCCCACTAAGGATAGATGAGTTTAGGCTTTTGTAACAACAGAGCAAAAACCAAGTAACATGAACAGTTGTCTTTTTTCAACAGGAGAATTCAATGCCCAAAGTGATCACAGTAGCATCTCAAAAAGGCGGGGTAGGGAAAACCACCACGGTTATCAATCTGGCCCACGGGTTGACCTTGAGAAACAAGACCGTAGCGGCGGTAGATTTCGACCCGCAAGGGCAAGTAGCCATTGCCCTGGGGATCAACCCGGAGCCGGGGATTTTCAATGTTCTTGTCAGTGAACTATCCTTGGCACAGGTTGTCCGCGCCTCAAGTCGAAAGGGCCTTTGGCTCATTCCGGGCGACAAGCGTACCCTCACCGCGCAAGTGGTGCTCCAGGCAGAAGGACATGACGTACTCAAAACGGTTGAAGATACCTTTGTCAAATCCTGGAACGGCCAACCCGACTTCGTGATTTTCGACACGGCCCCCTCGGTTGGCGGCTTTCAGGAAGCAGCTCTGTCAGTGGCTGATCTGGTCATTATTCCAGCAGCGACTGATCACCTGGCCCTATTCGGCCTGACCGGATTACTGGAAACGCTGGACAATTTACAGCAGCGCCATGGGTGGTTAGGGCGCGTGGCTGTGCTGCCAACGTTCTACGACAAAGTGACGCGGGCCAGCCGCGACAATCTGAAAAAGATAGCAGCGCAAATAGCAGCCCTAGATTTTCCGATGTTCACTCCCATTCATCGAGCCACCAAGTTGCGCGAGGCAGCCGCGGAAGGTCAAACCATTTTCGAGTACGACCCGACCGGACGGGCCGCCCAAGAATACGCGGATCTGGTCTGGAAAGTATTGGAGGAGGTGTAGTCATGGGCCGTGGAGGAATTGATCCCTTTGCTTCACTGAATGCGTCTAATGTTCCGGTTGAACCAACTGAAGCGATCCCTCAAATTCTTCAGCGTCGGCCCAGCAAGGCCAAGCGCAACCGTGAGTGGGAACAGCGAAACAAAGTTACAGGCTATCGTGGCATTCCGTCCGAATTGAACGAAGATCTGAAAGCCATTGCAGTAGAGCTGTCTGTATCAATAGGTGATGTGGCTCGTGCCTTTTTAGAACACGGGCTAGAGGCGTACAAGCGCGGAGAGCTGGCTTTGGCCCCTCGACTCCGATTCAGCGTCCATAGCAATATGACACTGTATCCAAGAAAACCAGAGTAACACCCCGCGCGATGCAGAATATAATGCATGGGCCAAAAAGTAGACTGAGGGAAAATGAGTTATTTTTGCACTGCCGCTAACGGCATTGTTAGCGGGACGCTAACGGGACGCTAACGGGACGCTAACAGTACCGCTAACGGCGGTGTTAGCGGCCAATCTAACAGGTGCGTTTCTACCCCCCCTCTTGAGAGGGGGTAGCATAAACGGGATGGGTACAGAGAGAACGCCCCGCCACGGGGCTGCCAGG
>JAUWHU010000456.1 GCA_030605705.1 Thermoflexia bacterium
GTAGCGCCCATCGTCGGGCCGGAAAGAAGGCTCGACGTAAGCCACGTTCCAGGGTTCCGGCCCCAGGACACGCAGGATCGTCGCCGGGTTCATCGTCCCCGCGCCGACCTTCTCGCTGTACGGCTGCCAGATCAGCGCGCCCTGTTCTTCCCAGTAGCGTTGTAATCGCAGGATAATTTCTTGAAATGTCAGCATTTTTTTCTCCCGTCTACGAAAGAGTTAAAAGTCCAAAGTCAAAAGTCGAAGGTTGAAGGTTGAAAGTCAAAAGTCTAAAGTCTAAAGTCGAAGGTTGAAAGCTAGCGAGCAACTTGTAACTTTCAACTCGTAACTCGCAACTCCCTAAGCATGGCGAAACAAAACGTATCCCGCCGGACGCCGTCCACGAGCCGGTGAGCGCGGAGGACCCCCTCCAGCTGCATCCCGGCCTTCTCCGCCGTGCGGCGGCTGGCGAGGTTGCGGCCGTCGCAGTGCCACGCCAAACGTTCCCAGGGCCACGCGGTGAAACCCCAGTCGAGCAAGGCGCGCAACACCGCCGTGCCCAACCCCTGCCCGGTAACGTCGGCCCGCATCCACATACCGATTTCGGCAGATTTGTGGTCGAGGCTCACTCCCCGCAGATGGAAGCCCGCACTGCCCAGCAGACGCTTCTCATCAGGGCTGAAGATTCCCAGCCCGAAATCGTCCGCCAACAGGTAGTGAGCGCGCCACTCACGCGCGCGCTGCTCGGCCTCCTCCTCGGTCGTGTGCGGCTTAGCCCACGCCATGAAGGTTTTCAGATGCTCGTAGGAAGCGTTCTGCGCTTCGGCCAGCAACGGCCCATCGCCGGGGAAGTAACAACGGACGATGAAATCATCAGTAATCAACCTCTCAGGGGCGATCAAGTAACCTTTCTCCATCTATGACTCCTAACCTGGCAAAGCCAGAACCAAAAAGGAAATTCACCACAGAGGCACAGAGAACACAGAGAAAGACAGAAAAAACTCTGCGCCCTCCGCGTTATGGGCAGGCAGTGCCCATTGACACAGAGTCTTCTTATTCTTCTCCGTGTTGTAAGCACTACCTGCCCACACTGCGCTCTGTGGTGAGAATGGCAGATCCTCACTCCTCACTCCTCACTCCTCACTCCTCACTCCTCATTCCTCATTCCTCTAATTTGCCGGTTCCCGCGCAGCGCGCGCAACACGACAGGGCGGCGCTCCAGGTGATAGGAGATATAGCGCGCCATGACGTGGGTCAACTCGGCGGCGGTCTGAGCCGGAAACGTCAGGCCGGCCACAGATTCGTAATCCTGGCGCTGCAATGCCTGTAGCCACGAAAGCGCGCTCGGCGAGAGCTGGCCCGCCGTCCCCTCCCCCTGGCGCGCCACGAAACAATCCGGGCAAAGCGCGCCGCCGCGTTCAGGAGCCACGCCATAAGGACGCCGGTCGTCGGGCCGGGGACGCAAGGGCGCGCCGCAGGGTTTCCCCTCCCGTTCGGCGACGCAAGCCCCCCACTCCGGGCGGAAGCCCGCTAAGATCAACAAGTGCTGCTCGTACCAGCGAATGACGCGCTGCGGGTCATCCGCTTCCTCCAGGAGCTCCAACGTCGTATCCACCAGCGTGAACAACGCAGCGTCAGCGTCTCCGGCGAAAAAACGCAGCACCAGCTCCACCACGTAGCGGGCGTAGGTGCCGCGTGTGAAATCCTCCTGCAATCCGGCGCGAACGGTCGTCGCCTCCGCCTGGCTGATGTTATCCCAGGAGCTCTTAGCGCGCCGCACCAGCAACGTCGTGCGACAGAAAAGTTCCAGGTGCCCGGCCTTGCGCGAGCGGATCTTGCGCACGCCACGGGCCAGCAGCTCCACGCGCCCTTCCGGCGTCAGCAGCGTGATGACACGGTCAGCCTCGCCATGATCCCGCCGCCTCAGAACGATACCCTCCACCCGGTATAATCTGGCCTTTGACACTCCCAGATTATACCACGGTTCGGCGGCGTAGGGGGAACCCCTTGTGGCTCCCCGAATCACGGCGATGCCATGGCCTACTACAAACCGGGTTATTTTCGGTAGGGGCGATCCTTTGTGATCGCCCGCAATAGGGCAGAGACGCTAAGCCACCCTCTTTCTATTGCTCCAAGCCCCCGTCCCCGGGGGCGACCCATGCGCAAGGCCCTTCGCAAACCCGCCCCCGGGGACGTAGTAGCGACTTCAGTCGCTGAACGACTAAAGTCGTTACTACGGGCAAAATTACCAATGTCCAACATGGGGCCTGTAGCCGCGAAATCCTTTTCGCGTCCGGCAAAGAGCGCGAAATCCATCACCCGCCGCCCCGTGGTCATTCCGAGCATGGGCGACGCGCAGCGCGCGGAGCACGCCAGCGAGGAATCTCTAGCATCTCTGAGAATTTTGGGGCGGAAATGGGAGATTCCTCGCAGGCGCGTCGCTAACGCTCCGCTGGCTCGGAATGACAACCAGCCAGCAGAGCGCGCGGCGAGCAGGGAGGGGAAGGTTTCCCCCTCCCTGCACCCACCCCCTCTCAGAGCACAGAGTGCAGAGCGGATGGGGACAGCAC
>JAUWHU010000037.1 GCA_030605705.1 Thermoflexia bacterium
GGCGTGAACGCTCAGGTGAACGCTCTAGACAGATCGCAACGGAAGGCGGTGCGCAATACGCTACGACCATCGTCCGCGCCGTGGTGATGATACGACAACGATAAGAGGGAGGGCTTTACAACGCCCTCCCCCGGTGCTACACACCTCACGTTCCCCGGCCTGAGAAATACTGTTTGGTCTACAGCACTTCCAGCGCCCGGCGGAAACGTTTCGCCAGTTCTTGCAAGACGGTAATACCCATCTCCGCATCGTCCTTCAACGCCGCGAGAAAGTCCCAACGGGTGAGCACTAAGCATTGCGTCGCTGCGGTAGCGGTGACCGATGCCGTGCGTAAGCCGTCATCCAACAGAGCTAACTCGCCGAAGAAGTCGGTGGGGCCGAAAGTATTGAGCACGACCTTGCTACCGTCGAGCTGTTCGCGGACGGCCTCGGTCTGGCCCGATACGATAATGAAGATGCCTTCCCCACCCGTACCCTGGGTCACGACAGCTTCGCCCGGGGCATATTCGCGCGACACAAAGCGCTGAACCAGGCGTTCAAGTTGACGTTGCTTCAAACCCCGAAACAGAGGCACCCCAGCCAGGGATGCTATCGTTTTTTCTATATCTACCATGTTCCTTCCTCCTCCCGTCAATTGAGCAGCTGAGGGATTGAGCCGTAGGGATACAGCTCACAGCCTCAACCCACCGCTTTACCGGGGTCTACTGAAATTGAATGATGCTATTGAAAGGCTGCAGCGCAACAGAAATTCTCTACGCCGCACCTTTTACGAAATCCAACAAGTCGCCTAAAGTACACGTCGCCAGACCGATCACGCGATCGGCTCCGCCGTAGTAGACGTAGACCGTGCCATCCACGACCGGGTTGGCCGCCGCGAAGATGACGTTGGGCACATCTCCCGTGATCTCCCAGGGTTCGCGCGGCTCCATGATGAACGAGTCGGCGCGGGCCAGGATTTTGGACGGGTCGTCGAGGTCCAACAGGCAAACCCCCAACCGGTAGACGTGCTCGAAGTCGTAGGCGTGGTAGATCACCAGCCAGCCATCTTCCGTCTCGATAGGTACGCCGCCCGCGCCGACCCGGTTGCAATCCCAGGAGTCTGCGCGGGGCGACAGCACCGGCTCGAAGTCACCCCACGTCTCCAGATCAGCGCTGTAAGCGAGCCAGAGCGACGGCGGGCGACGGTGAAAAGAAACGTAGCGCCCGTCGATCCGGCGCGGGAACAATACATGATCCTTGTTGTCCTCGCCGGTCACCAGCGGGCCAATCCGCCGCCAGGTGATCAGGTTGGTGCTCTCGGCAAACATCGGCGTGATTCCCAGGGGCGAGTAGGCGGTGTAAGCCATCACAAACCGCCCCTCGTCAGCCAGATAGGTGATGCGCGGGTCCTCGACGCCGCGCGTGTCCCACTCGTCGTGTGGGGAAAACACCGGCTCCTGCAAGCGGTTGAAGTGTACCCCATCGGTGCTCACTGCGTACCCGATGTGGCTCACGTAATCCACACCCTGTGCGCGGTAGAACATGTGAAACAGGCCGTTATGATGCACCACACCGCAGTTGAAGACATTGAGCGATTCCCACTCGTGGAGCGGATGGGGCTTGAGAATCGGATTGGCAGGATGGCGTTGCAGTTGCATGGTAATACCCTTTACACTCCCTGCAGCTGCAGCTCCTCGGCAAGATGACAGGAGACGAAGTGACCCGGCTTGAGTTCCCGGAACTCCGGTTCTTTTTCCTTGCAGATGTCCTTAGCATAGTTGCAGCGTGGGTGGAAGTAACAGCCACTCGGCGGGTTGGAAGGATCGGCCACGTCACCCTGCATGACGATCCGCTCTGATTTGTACAGCGGGTCAGGCTTGGGTATCGCGGACATCAAGGCCTCGGTGTAAGGATGCAGAGGGTTGTTGTAAAGCGTGTCGGAGTCAACCATCTCGGCGATCTTACCGACGTACATCACGGCCACGCGATCAGAGATATGTTGGACAACGCTCAAGTCGTGGGCCACAAAAACGTAAGACAGATCGAAATCCTTCTGCAAGTCCTGCAACAGGTTCAGCGTCTGGGCCTGAATGGAGACATCTAAGGCCGAGACCGGCTCATCGCAGAGGATCAAGCGCGGGTTCATGGACAAAGCGCGGGCGATGCCGATACGTTGTCGCTGACCGCCGGAAAACTCGTGGGGATAGCGACGCATGTGTTCAGGACGCAATCCCACGCGCTCCAGAAGATTCACGACAACATCCTCGGTTTCAGCCCCCTTGCCCTTGCCGTGGATCACCATAGGTTCGGAGATGATGTCGAACACCGTCATCCGGGGATTCAGAGAGTTGACCGGGTCCTGGAAGATCATGGCGATCTCCTGGCGCAATATCTTCAGCTGCGCTTTATCCAAATCCAACACATTCACCACCTCAGGTTTGCCGTCTGCGGAGAATTTCGCGGTCTTAAAATAGATCTCTCCGGCGGTGGGATCGTACAAGCGGATGATGGCGCGACTCGCTGTGGTCTTGCCACAGCCACTTTCCCCCACCAACCCCAACGTCTCGCCCTCGCGGACGAAGAGAGTGATGTCATCCACTGCCTTGACATTTCCTATGACCTTGCGGAGTAACCCGCCATGGATAGGAAAGTATTTCTTCAAGCCTCGGACATCCAGGAGGATATCGTCAGCTATTGTTGGTATACGTTCAGCCATGCTTCTCACCTCCTCATACATCCTCGTACAACAGACAGCGTACCCAGTGATCCTTTTCCACTTCCTGCCACTTCGGCGTGATCTTGTCGCACTTCCCCGCCATATACGAGGGACAGCGCGGATGGAAAACACATCCGGTGGGCAGGTTGAACGGGTCGGGGACCATCCCCTCAATGGAGGCCAGACGCTCAGTGCTGCGCTTGCCCACTTTGGGGATTGACTCAAGCAACGCCCGCGTATAGGGATGCTTGGATTCGTAGAAGATATTGACCGTGCTTGCCTTCTCGACCTGTTTGCCCATGTACATCACAACGATTTCCTTCGCCATCTCTGCCACCACCCCCAGGTTGTGGGTGATGAACATGATCGCCATGTCCGCAGTATCCTGCAAATCACGCATGATATCCAGGATCTGCGCTTCGATGGAGACATCCAACGCCGTCGTCGGCTCATCGGCAATCAACATAGCCGGATGACAGGAAAGCGCGATTGCGATCATCACGCGCTGGCGTTGTCCACCGCTCAACTGGTGGGGGTAGCTATCCACACGCTGCTCCGGTTTAGGTAGCCCTACCCGGTGCAACATCTCAATGGATATCTCGCGCGCCTCTTCCTTAGTGACGTGCCGGTATCCAGAGATGACCTCTGCCATCCGGTCACCGACCTTGCGCGGGAGCAAGCGATGCAGGTCCAGCGCCTCCCCGATGTGCACGCCCGCCGTGTAGACCGGCGTCAAACAACTCATCGGTTCCTGGAAGATCATAGCGAACTCGCCCCCCCGGATATGACGGATCTCCTCGCCATGAGGGTCCATATTAGTGAGGTTGAGCAACTCGACGTCCTTGTCGGGGTTGTACTTATCTCGACGGTGATACACAATCTCACCCTCGGGGATCTTGCCCGGTTTGGGAACCATCCGCATGACCGCTTTGGCCGTGATGGATTTGCCGCACCCACTCTCACCAATGACCCCCAACGTCTCACCCCGGTTGATCGTGAAGGTGACGCCATCCACAGCGTGGACGATTCCATCCCGCACGTCAAACTCAACTTTCAGGTTCTTGATTTCTAACAAAGGTTCAGACATTGTTCCATCCTCCTATCGGCCACCGTAGGGATCCATAGCATCTCGTAGCCCATCACCCAACATATTGAAGGCCAGGACAGCCAGGACGACGAAAGGCAGCGGGATCAAGAGCCACGGCGCGAAGCGAATTGAGCGCACACTGCTGACCTCCTGCAACAACACTCCCCAGCTCGTGAGGGGTGGTCGCAATCCCAACCCCAAAAAACTGAGCGCCGTCTCAGAGAGGATCATGCCGGGGATCATCAATGTCGCAATCACGATGATGTGGCTCAA
>JAUWHU010000429.1 GCA_030605705.1 Thermoflexia bacterium
GTGCGGGCGCAGGTCGGAGGGATCGTAGCGCCCGGTTTGTGGCTCCAGCCACGCCAGCCAGTCGGCCACCTGCTGGGCTGTGTGTCTGTCGAAGGGTAGCGTCCCCTTCTTGGTGTCGTGCAACCACCGTTCCCGCGACTCCAATCTGTGGAAGAAGCCATACAGGCCCCTCAGTGTACGCCGACTGCTGGGGGCGAAAACTTCCCGCACACGCTCAAAGAGCGCGTCAAGTGCCACCTGATCATCCTCCGGCAGCACCTTGTGGATTTGATAGATAGGCCAGAGCGACTCGGTGATGGCGTGGGTGCGGATGTAACCGGTCAGGCTGTGCTTGGGCGGCAAGTATTTACACTCCTGGATGATGGCGGCAAACTCGACGCGGCTGAGGGTTTGTCCATCGTACGCCGCGAGCGCTTGAGCCGCGTCCGGTGTGAGCAGCGCGATAGCCTGGCTGGGTTGTCCTGTGCTCTCTTTCCCCAGCACCCGCCCGGCGCGCCCGATGCGCTGGATCAGTTCGTCGCCATAGCGCGCGTCACACATCAAAAAGTCAACGTTTTGCCGCGTCTTGCCCAGCTTTTTGAAGTTGTAGCCGATGTCCACCGTCGGCGTTGCCAGGATCAAGTCGCGTCCGGTAGCCCTGGCACGCTCCTCCGCCGGTTCCGGCCCGGTGATGCGCCCCATCCGGCTTTCTGCCAGCACGTCGCGCAGCGCAGCGTAGGCTGCGTTGACCCGCCACAGGCTGTTGCTGATCAGCGCTCCGTCCAGGTCGTCCTGCACCACCCAGTGGGCTAACTCGTCACGGTGCGCGGATGTCCATTTCTGAAACTCGTCTGCCAGGATGGTTAGCTCCAACGGGGCCAGCGTGGGCTTCGTCTGCAAATCCGCGCTCCCCGGCGGCTCGTTGTCCGGGCTGATGAGTGTCCAACGACCCGCAAACAGCCGATCAAGGTAGGTCACAACTTCCTCCGTGGGTGTGGCTGAAAGGAGACAGACCTTGCGCCCGCGCACGTTGAAGTAGCCGAACTGGTCGAATAGGGCGAAGGCGAAGAGGAAATTGCTTAACTGTTTGCTGTCGTAGTAGTGAAACTCGTCCACGACGATGTAATCAAACGCGGTCAAGAAACGTTCGAAGATATTGCGCCGGTCATGCGCGCCATAGCGAAAATAGAGCGCGTAGTAAAAGCTGTCGGGGTTGACGACCAGGATGATGGGTTGGCGGCGCGTGGCTCCCGGTTCGAACTCCAGGTAGTTGCGGATGAGCCGTTGCAACAGTTCGCCGGGGCGGGTGGGAGTTGCGGCGGGATTTTGCGCCAGACGCAGCGCGCGCACCTCGGCAGCACTGACCCGCAGCACCTTGAAATCCAGGTTGTTCTCGGCCACGAATTGCTCGATGTCCTCGGCGTGCTGCGCCAGCAGCGCGTTGGTCGGCGCGATAAAGAGCACGTTCTTGCCAGTGCGGTCCAGGTCGAAGAGGTAGAGCAGGCTGGCGATGGTCTTGCCGGTGCCGGTGTTGTAGGTGTTAGCGACCAAGTCGTGGTCGTGGGTGCGTAGGGCCTCGACGGTGCGCTGCTGGTGGTAGAGGGGCGGGCGCTCGAGGCCCCAGGGGTTGGTGGGCGCGAGTTTTTCGGCTTGGGGGCAGAGGTGTAGTGTGGTCATTATGACCTCGGCAAAAGCAATGTCCCATACCTGAGAACCTGGGTTCGCCCCTCGCGTCGCCAGTAGGGTGGTTGGTAACGATCATAAGTTTCGATGGGCGATGCCAGGCTGAATTCGCGGGATCCAAATAGCCTCTCATTCTGATCCCACTCCCGCGGCTCAAGGATATCTACCCATTTGCCAGCCTCACGCTTCTTTATGGGGACATAGTCTCCCCGCTCTCGCACGCATCGACGTCTTACCTCCTGGTAAGGTACATTTTTGAGCAAGGCGACTTGAGGCATACCAGGAATGCTCAATTCATGTCCTAGTGTTGCGGTAAAGCTGGTTGGTTGGATTTTGAATCCGATGATACGCCCATACCCCAGCGTCGTTTTCTTGCCGATACCGATGTCGTGCTGGATAGCAAAATTCAGAAGTTGTTCAACGCCACCCTTATCACCCCGAAAGTAGAAAGCGTATTCCCGAGTCAGAGTGTGGTAGATGCGATTATCCAGTGCCTTGGTGGAACCAGATTGAGTGTCGAGTTTTTTCACCGTCAACTCAATGGGGCGGTAGATTGGTTCCACTGAGCGGCGACGTAAGGCAATCTGGTCAGCCGGACCTTTTTTCTCGGAAGGGTAGCTGACAAGATTACCTCCGCAGACGAAGAAAGCCCCAGCTGGGTAAAGAACGTCACCATCTTGAGTTACCGGCAAACCGATGGAACAATCATACAGAGCAACGTCAGCGCTCAGTGATTCCTTTTGAATGGGGATGGGAAACTTGATCCACCATCGTTGATCTCTGAGTGCAACGTTCCATTGCCACAAAAGTTCGTT
>JAUWHU010000340.1 GCA_030605705.1 Thermoflexia bacterium
ATTGGTTTTCTCTGCGGCTCTGCCTCTCAGCGTCTCCGCGTTTATCTTAAGGCTCTCCTGCAGAAAGTCTCATTTTTAACGCAAGGGCGCAAAGGCGCAAAGGCGCAGAGTTTTATTGGTTTTCTTTGCGGCTCTGCCTCTCAGCGTCTCTGCGTTTATCTTAACCGTTGGCGCGTTTGGCAGCGGCGGCCAGCGCGCGCAATTGCGGCTCGCAGCGCAGCAGGGCGTAAGCACTGGGAGCGCCGGCGATCTCACCGTTGCGGGCCATCTCTAAGGCGCGCTCCACTGGAACAGGGTGTACCTCGATGAGCTCCCCCGGCTCAGGATGGTTTTTCTCCAACCGCACGCCCGTCGCCAGGTAAAGATAAAAGAGCTTGTACCCGGCTCCCGGCATGGGGTGGAAAGTGCCGATGTGCTCAATGGCCTCGGCCTCCCCGCCGATCTCCTCGTGGAGCTCGCGCCGCACCAGCTCCATCAGGTCATCCCCCTCGAAATCGTGGCTGCCGCCGGCCGGCACTTCCCAGAGCCACTCATCCACGATGTAGCGGACCTGGCGGAACAGGACAACCTCCCCTGCGGTGGACACGGGACCAACGATAACCACCGGTTTGGCTTCCCAGTAGGTGAAGGAACGTTCCACGCCGTCGGGCCAGCGCAACCAGTCGGCGCGGATGCGGAACATCTGATGCGTGTACGGATACTCGGTGCGCAGCAATTCCCAGCCGTTACGCCGGGCGTTGGGTTTGTCCATATTGACGTTATTGTGAGTCGGGATAACTTGCATGGCAACCTTTCTGGAAAATTCACCACAGAGACACAGAGAGCACAGAGATTTTAAACTTGACCTTGAGAAAATTAATTTTTTGATGTGTGAAGTGGAATTTTCTTAAACCAAACATCAAATTTTCTCCATCTTCTCCGTTTATGGGCACTGCCTGCCCATACTACGCTCTGTGGCTCTGTGGTGAGATAACTTTTTTCAGGAAACTCTTCGCTTACCACGAAACGTTCGTCGGCGCGTTTGGCAGCGGCTTCCTGCCGCCGGCCCGTGAGCCAGCCCACGCGCACCTCGTTCGTATTCTGGAACATGGGGACGTAGGGTTTGATGTCCAAGAGCGGCGTGCCGTCCACGATGTCCACGTCCAAGATGTGCAATGTCGCGTCCGCGACGTACTCCAGCCGGACGACGGAGAGGCCGATAGGGTTGGGTCGCCGGGGCGCGCGGGTGGCGAAGACGCCGCGCCGCACCTCTTCGAGAAAGGGTCTGGTCAACAGATCATAGCCTTGTGAGAGATGTAAGTGGTACAGCAGGATGACGTGCGAGAATCCGTCCAGGTCTTGCAGACCCTCGGCGTACTCCGGGTAGACCTCCACTTGCCCGCGAATGTCCTTCGCCGCCACCGGCTGGATGGGCGCGCCGCGCGGTTCTGCAAACGGCGAGTGAATGACTCCAATGGGGGTGTATTGAACGACGTTCATGGGTTGGCTCCTGTCGCGGGGGCCGTTGGCCCTCACGCTCTTGTTTCAATAAAATGAGTCTACTGAAAAAACTAAGAATTTCACCACAGAGGACACAGAGATTTTAAACTTGACCTTGAGAAAATTAATTTTTGATGTGTAAAGTGGAATTTTCTTAAACCAAACATCAAATTTTTTCTATCTTCTCCGTTTATGGGCACTGCCTGCCCATACTACGCTCCGTGGTGAGATACCTTTTTTCAGGGGAGCCATGTCTGATAGTTTCTCCTATTTACTTGACACTTTTATGAAATATGATACAATTGCGGAAAATAAATGGGTCGCAGCCTTGTGGCAGGCCCGAGGAGGCTATAAGTATGGCATTGTTGAATGAGGAAATTCGTGGGCAAGTTCGTGAAATGTTGGCTGAGCTGCCGGACGCCGTCCGTCTGGTGGTCTTCAAGAAGCCGGAGGATTGCTCTTATTGTGAGACGATCGAGGAATTGGTGACCGAGATCGCTGAGACATCCGAGAATGTCTCGGTCGAGGTGTATGACTTCACGCAGGATCAGGATAAAGTGGCGGAATTCAAAATTGACAAGGCCCCGGTCATCGCTATTGTGGGAGCCAGGGATTACGGCCTGCGTTTCTTCGGCGTCCCGGCCAATTACGAATTCACCACCTTGCTCCACGGGATCCAGGCGGCGGGGACCGGCAAGTCCATTCAATTGGATGGTGCGACGAAGGATTATTTGGCAGCGTTGGATAAACCGGTGCATTATCAGGTTTTCGTCACGCCGACGTGCCCTTATTGCCCCGGCGCGGCCGTCATGGCTTTCGATATGGCCGTGGAGAGCGACCTGGTGCGGGCGGATGTCGTCGAGGCATCCGAGTTCCCAGAACTGTCGAGCCGGTACAACGTCATGGGCGTGCCGCTCAATATCATCAATGAGACCCAGCGCGTGGAGGGGCGAGCGCCCGCGACGATGATCGTGGAGGCTATCGAGTCATCTCTGTAACTTCACGAGGAAGCGGGCCGTGGAGGTACACTTTTGGCGTAGTGGTCTCCATAGAAATGAAAGACGCTGGATGGCCCGGTGAATTTTGCCGGGCCGTTGGTTATCCAGGATTGTTCAAATTCACTTCCCAAGGCTCGCAGCCCCCGTCCCCGGGGGCGGCACAGGTAACGGGTTTCTCTCCCTAGACGCCCCCGGGGACGGGGGCTATGAGCATTTTGTGCTGAGAACTTGTTAGAACTGAACGGCCCTGGTTGTTTATCCACTGAATGTAAACGGAGAATGAGAATATGTTTGAATTTAAGATCGGTGAGGAGCTTGCTAAACCGGGGGCGACCGGCGGTCTCTACGATTTGGTCGTGATCGGGGCTGGCCCGGCGGGCATGACGGCGGCGATCTACGCCGCTCGCAACAGCATCAAGACGCTGGTATTGGAAAAATCGTCGCTGGGCGGTCTGGCGGCCACGACGGAGTTGATTGAGAACTATCCGGGTTTCCCGGAGGGGATCGCCGGCGCCGAGCTGATGGATCGTTTTCAGAAACAGGCCCGGCGCTTCGGCGCCGAGATCATCGAGTTTGATGAGGTGCTGCAGATCGAGCCGGTGAAGCAGGGCCTGCTTCGCGCGCGTACCGACTCCGGCGAGGTGTACGAGGCCCGCGCGGTGCTCATCGCTACCGGCAGCCGGCCCAAGAAGCTGCACCTGCCCGGCGAGGACGAGTTCTACGGGCGGGGTCTTTCGTATTGCGCGACCTGCGACGGCCCACTTTTCAAAAATAAGGACGTGGTGGTCATCGGTACCGGCAGTTCGGGCCTGCAGGAAGGGCTGAATTTGTTGGGATACGCGAAGCACGTTACCTTTGTGGAGTTCTTGCCCTACTCCCCGGCGGAAAAGATTCTCCAGAAGCGGACGATGAGCCACGAAAAGAGCACCTTCTACTTCAATCAGCAAGTCACCGAGATCAAGGGGGAGCGGGTGGTCACGGCCGTGGTGATGAAAGATCGCGCCACGGGCGAGGTGCAGGAACTTCCCACCGAGGGCGTCTTCGTCTACGTGGGATATGCTCCTGATACGAAGTTCGTCGAGGGGCAGGTGGAGATGAACAAGTGGGGGTACGTCAAGACTGATGGGAAGATGCACACCAATATGGAGGGCATTTTCGCCGCCGGTGATGTGCGCGCCGACAACGTGGCCCAGGTCACGGTGGCGGTGAGTGATGGGACCAAAGCCGCGCTCGCGGTACGGGAATATTTAGCTGTGCTGTAGAGTTGTTCCTGAATAAACGAAACCAGAAATTGGACGCGGATTTCCACGGATTACACGGATAAAAAACAAGGAAAAATCCGTGTTGATCCGTGATATCCGTGTCCAAAAGCTTACCGTTTTTACTGAGAACAACTCTTGTAGATAAATTGGTGACTGGTGATTGGTGATTGGTGAAATAGGAGGCAATCGTGATGAAACACAACATCGGTGAGGTAGAACGTGTCTTGCGCGTTATCTTGGGTATTTTCGCCATGCTGCTGGGATTTTTGTTCATCCAGGGCGTGGCGGGGAACATCTTGGGCGTCCTGGGCGGGATCGCTTTTCTGACCGGGGCCGTGGGGTGGTGCGGCATCTACGTTTTGCTGGGCAAGGAGGAGGCGCCGCAACCGCAGGAACCCGCATCCCCTGAAGATGGTGAGGAACAGACCGTAGAATGTGAATCATGTCAAGGAGGGAACGATGCTGGTTAAACAGGCGGCTGATGTACGGCTGGACGAGGTGCAGGAGGGCATCGGTATTCGCTGG
>JAUWHU010000304.1 GCA_030605705.1 Thermoflexia bacterium
GTGGGCCAGCAGCTTCGTCAGTTCCTCTTCCCGTCCCACAAAATCGCCGGGCGGGCGGGGAATGGTAAAGCGGGGGAAAACCGTGGGCGGTTCAGGCGGGAGTACAATTTTATCGCGAGCCACGAAATCGCCGCCGCCTTCAACGTTCACATCTCCTGAGATATGCGCGCCGCCGTTGGTGTTGACTCGATTTTCGTTCATGTTTTCCCCATGAGTGGCTCGGTCAGAGACCGGCCACAGCTAGAGAGACGGAACACGCACCACGCACCACGTATTGCGTATTTCGTGTTGCGTGTTCCGTCGTTCGACCTTTGACTTTCGACTTTTGCCATTCGTCCCTACAACACGATCTCCAGCTTCTCGAACGGCGGGAGGCCCACCAGCGCGGTGCGCAGGACGGGATCGTCGCTGACCGGGCGGTAGGGTTTCCCATCGGCCAGGACGGCTTGAGGCATTCGTGGTAGCCCGTTGAGTGTCAGGGCGATGTGCTCGTAGGGCGGGTGGTAGTCGCCGTCACGTTCCCAGGCGATCTCCAACCGGTCGCTGGCGCGCCGCATGACGAAGCGGCTGACGCGCTGCGCGCCGAAGCCCTCGCCGGCATCCTCGTAGAGCCAGGAGACGGCCTCGCCGTCCTCTGTGAGCGGATAAACGTGCAGCCGCAGGAACTTGTCGGGGCGTTGCTCTACGCTGGGGCCGATCTCGCCCAGGGGCAACACCGTGCCCGCGCGCACGAAAAGCGGGATAGTTTCTAGCGGCGCGGGGTGGTCGTCCACGTCGGGGCGGGCACGGAGGCCCGCCCCGACGACAACAACGACGCGATTGGTCCAGAAATCGTACCACGCGCCGGCCGGGAGCGTGACCTCGCGGTCTGTCATGCCCGGCGCTCCGACGGGCGCGACGAGCAGCGCGTCGCCGCAGAGGAAAGCGTCGTCCACGTCCCACAGCGCAGCGTTTTCCTGATCGCGCCACCACAGCGGGCGCACCACCGGCCAACCACGGGTGGTCAGCTGCCAGACGGCGGTGTAGAGATAGGGCAGCAACTCGTAGCGCAGCTGGATGAAGCGACGATTGATGCTCAGGTATGGCTCGCCGTAGGCCCACGGCTCCTGGTCGGGCGTGTTGATGACGGTGTGGGCGCGGAAGAGCGGCATGAACGTCGCCAGCTGCACCCAGCGGGTGAAGAGTTCCCCGTCAGCCTCGCCGATGAAGCCGCCGATGTCCGGCCCGGTGAACCCCAGTCCCGAAAGCCCCAATCCCAGCACCATAGGCACGCTCAGTCGCAGTGAGGCCCAGGTGCTCTCGTTATCTCCTGTCCAGGAGAGCGAGTGGCGCTGCACGCCGGCCCATCCCGCGCGGGTGATGACCACCGGACGTTCGTCAGGGCGCAGGCGGAGCAGGCCCTCGCGCGTGGCGCGGACCATCTGCATCCCGTAGAGGTTGTGCGCCTCGCGGTGATCACCGCTGCGCCCTTCCAGACTGTGGCGGATGGGGCCGGGAATCGTCCTGTCGCCACTGTCGGCGAAGGCTGCCGGCTCGTTCATGTCGTTCCAGAAACCCGCGATACCCGCTTCCACGAGCGGACGATACAGCTCGCCCCACCAGGCGCGCGCCTCCGGGTCGGTGAAATCGGGGAAGGCGGAGAGGCCGGGCCAGACGGGCGCGTGGAAAACTTTGCCATCGGGTAGTTTGCAGAAGTGACCGCCCTCCACGCCGCTCCGGTAAACCCAGTAAGCCGGGTCTTTCTTGATGCCGGGATCAATGATCGTGATGAGTTTGATGCCCTGCTCGCGCAGATCGGCAGCCAGCCGGGGCAGGTCAAACTTCTCCCGATCCCAGGTGAAGCAGCGGAAGCCCTCCATGTAGTCAATATCTAAGTAGATGGCGTCGCAAGGGACATCGTGCTCGCGGAAATCCTGGGCCAGCTTGCGGACGCGCGCTTCGGGCACGTAAGACCAGCGACATTGCTGGTAGCCTAACATCCACAGCGGCGGGAGGTCGTGCCGTCCCGTCAACTCCGTGTAACGCTCTAACAGCGCCGGCGCCGGGCCGACAGCGAAATAATAGCGCAGCTCGCCGCCCGCGAAGCGGTGATCGGCGACATGGGGGTCGCTCGCGCCCAGATCAAATTCCGCGTAGTACGGGTTTTCATAGAAGACGAGGGAGGATGAGTGCTCGCCGATGGTCACGTACACCGGGATGTTCAGATCAATGGGATCATCGTCGTTGGTGTAGCCCGCCGGGTCCACGTTCCAGAGGACATGCGAGCGCCCGCGACGGTCCCAGGGCGTGGCGCGTTCGCCCAGGCCGAAGAGCCGCTCGCCCTCGGCCAGCGTGGTGCGCTGGCGCAGCGCGCCCTTCGTGCTCCAGCCCGTGTCCAGGTCCGCGCGCAACAGGTGGTCGGCGGGGTCGGCGAAGAAGACCTGCGCGTTATCCAACCGGACGCCGACGGTGAGCGATTCGCTGCGCAGCAGGAAAGCGGAGTCGCCCTCGATGGTCTCGATCGCGGGGGCGGGCCATTCCTCCAACGGTTTGGCGATGGCGTAGGGCAGCGGCTCCGGGGCGGGATGCTGCGCGCGAGGCAGGACGCGCACACGCACCAGGTCGGCGGCGAAGAAGACGATCTCGATGGTGGCGTGCTCGGCGGTCAGCAGCGCGCCGCGCGGCGTGTAGTCAATGGCCTGGACGGGACCGGGGCTTTGCCAGTGCGCGGGCCAGGCCGGGTGAGTGTGTTGCAGATGGCGGCGGAAGGCGCGCCACAGATCGAGGCCGCGCCGGGGATGGGCCGGGTCTGCCCAACGGGCCTCGGCCCAGGCCTTGCGATAGCGGTACTGCGCCGCATGATTGATATTTCCCACGCCGATGGCGCGAATGGCATCCCAGAGATCGTTCAGCATCGTAGGCATCGTTTCTCCTATGAGAGCACTCACCGCAGAGGGCGCTGAGATTTTCACAATTTATAATTCCAGGTTAGTTATGGCTTTCATTGGCGCGGGTGGCTGGTATGGGCATATCCGCTCCTTATTCTAATTCTCAACTCTCAACTCTCGATTCTCAATTCTCCCCCCTTACACCCCAAGCACATATTGTGCCACAGTTAGGTAAATAAACAAGCCGGTGGCGTCCACCAGCGTGCTCATCAGCGGCCCGGAGACCAGCGCCGGATCTGCGCCGACGAGCGAGGCGAAGAGCGGCAGCAGCGATCCGACCGAGGTAGACCAGAAGACGATGGCGCCGATGGCCAGGCCAATGGTGAGTCCCAGGGAGACATCGCCGCTCTGGAACAGCCATGCGCGCAGGAACCCCACGATGGCGATACACACCCCCATCAGCAGGCCGACACGCACTTCGTGCCAGAGGACGCGGAACACGTCTTTTTTCTCGATCTCGCCCACTCCTAAAGCGCGGATGATGGTGGCGGTCGTCTGCGACCCGGCGTTCCCGCCGGTTCCCAGCAGCAGCGGGATGAAGAAGGAGAGCGCGACCATCTTTTGCAGCGTGCCCTCGAAATGTTCCAGGACGTTGGTGGTGAACATCCCGCTGACGAAGAGCAGGAGCAGCCATCCGACGCGGCTGCGGGTCACTTCCCAGGTAGAGGTGAGCAAGTAAGGCTTTTCCAGGGGGATGGCGCCACCCAAGCGCTGGATATCCTCCGTGGCCTCATCTTCCAGCAC
>JAUWHU010000217.1 GCA_030605705.1 Thermoflexia bacterium
CGTAGGCCCGCGCCTCCGGGGGGAGCTCCTCGCGGCGACGGATCGCGCGCAGGTCGCTTTCCCAGCCGGGGAGTTCCTCGTAGATGGGGACGCAGCGGGCCAGCACCTCGTTGCCCCACTCGGCGGGGAAGTGCTCCAGCCGCTCGCCGCCCACTTCGTAGGCCACGGCGATCTGCAACGTGGGCAGCCCGCTCAACACGTCCATCTTCGTCAGCGCGATCTCTGTCAGGCCGTTGACCTGGGCGGCGTAGCGCAGGATGACGGCGTCGAGCCAGCCGCAACGTCGTGGGCGACCGGTGGTGACGCCGTACTCGTGCCCGACCTGGCGGAGCCGTTCGCCGGTTTCCCCCAGCAGCTCCGTGGGGAAGGGGCCGGCGCCGACGCGGGTGGTGTACGCCTTGGCGACGCCGATCACGCGCTCGACCGCCCCCGGGCCGAAGCCCAGCCCGGTGAGCGCGCCTCCCGCGATAGGCGAGGAGCTGGTGACGAAAGGGTAAGTCCCGTGGTCGAGGTCCAGCAGCGTCCCCTGCGCGCCTTCGCAGAGCACGCGCTTCCCCGCAGCCAGAGCGTCCCCGATCACCGTGGCCCCATCCACCAGATAGGGGGCCAGCTGCCGAGCGGCCTCCTGCAATTGGGCGACGAGAGGGCCGACCAGCTGCGGCTCCAGGCCGAAATTGATCAGCCGCTCGTTGTGGGCCGTGGCGAGGGCGCGCACTTGTTCGGCAAAGGCGTCGGGAGCGCGCATTTGTCCCGCTCGCAGCCCGACGCGCCGGGCCTTATCCGCGTAGGTCGGGCCGATGCCGCGCCTGGTCGTGCCGAGGGCCTGGTCGCCCCGTCGCAGCTCTGACGCCCCCTCCAACGCGCGATGTGTGGGCAGGATGAGATGCGCAGCGGCGGAGATTTTGAGCCGTTCCGGCCCGACCTCGACGCCCACCGCACGCAAGTCCTCGATTTCTTTCAGCAGACGCAGGGGATTGATGACCGTCCCCGCGCCGATGAGACAGAGGGCCTGGGGATAGAGGATGCCGGAGGGGACGAGGTGTAGCGCGAGTTTGTGTCCCTCGGCTATGACAGTGTGCCCGGCGTTATCGCCGCCGTTGTAGCGGGCGACGATGTCGGCCTGCGCGGCGCAATGATCCACCACGCGGCCCTTGCCTTCATCGCCCCACTGCGTTCCTACAATGATGGTTACTGGCATCAGTTTTCTCCTTTTGGGGAATCTGCAAATATGCAAATCAGCAAATGGCAAATCGCTCTCTCGCTTTCTCGCTTTATCGCTCACTCGCCTTCTCGCTTTATCGCCTTCTCGCTCTCTCGCTTTCTCGCTTTCTCGCCTTCTCGCTCTCTCGCTTTCTCTGCTCAAATCGGCGGCGGAAAAGCTCTCCGGCAAGAGGTCGTCTAAAGTGCGCTCGCGGTAGCTGCCATCAGGCATGGCGATGAGGATGGGGGTTTCCGGCGCGCCGAACTCGCGGATCACCTGGCGGCAGGAGCCGCAGGGCGTCCCGCCGTTGGCCGTGACCACGGCGAGGGCGACGATCCGCCGCGCGCCTGCGGAGACCGCTTTGGCGATGGCGACCCGTTCGGCGCAGATGCAGAGGGGATAGACAGCGTTCTCGACGTTGACGCCGCTGAAGATGCGCCCGTCGCCGGTCAGCACCGCCGCGCCCACCCGGTAGTTGGAGTAGGGGGCGTAGGCGTTCTCGCGGGCCTGCGCGGCCTCGGCGACCAACTGTTCACGATTGATCTGAGGTTGCTTCATGTTTGCTTTTCCTGACCTGGACAAGCCAGAACCAAAAAGGAAATTCACCACAGAGGCACAGAGAACACAGAGTCTTTCTTTATATTCTTTCTCCGCGTCATAGGCCTTGCCTGTTCCTACTTCGGTGGGCACTGCCTGCCCACACCTTCGGTTCGTGGTAAACTTTTTGCTCGCTGTACAAGAATCTCATTGATAAGATACTCACTCCTCACGTCGGGAAACCACGGAGGGTTTCCCCTACTTCCTACTTCCTACTCCCTACTTCTCATCCTTTCGCCGCACCCGGGCCGGGACGCCGTAGGCGACGCTGCCGGCGGGAATGTCGTGCGTGACGACGGAGCCGGCGCCTGTCTTGGCGCCCGCGCCGATGCGCACCGGGGCGACCAGCAGTGTGTCCGAGCCGAGGAAGACGTTTTCCTCGATGATGGTATGGTGTTTGCGTTGACCATCGTAGTTACAGGTGATGGTCCCCGCGCCGATGTTGGCTTGAGCGCCGACCTGCGCGTCGCCAATGTAGCTGAAGTGGCCCATCTTGGCCCCCGGCCCCAGCGTGCTGCTCTTCAGCTCGCCGAAGTTGCCCATGTGCGCGCCCCGGCACAGTCGCGCGCCCTTCCGCAGGTGGCCGAAGGGGCCGACGTTGCTCTCATC
>JAUWHU010000133.1 GCA_030605705.1 Thermoflexia bacterium
GCAGCCGGAGGCGTAGCCTCCGGGGTCAGCTCCAGCAAGGGTTAGCCCGCTCTTGCCCCAATGTGGTCCCATTAACGTGATAGCGCAACAGCGGCAGGTGACTTGGGCTTTTCTTGCTAGCGATTGGGCAAGACGTTAGCAGGCTAGATCCCTTACACACCATGCTCAGGGAGGCGCGATATCGCTGAAGCGGAGGATTATCGGGTAGTCCTTGACGAGTAGATCACGGATAACCAGGTTCCCGTCTTCAGCGCTCGTTATCACTTGTTGCTCGAAGCCGTTTAGGACATCTACGCCCATCACCTTTTGAGCTGAAAAGCCAGGGACGATCAATGTGGATTTCACTCCGGGATCATCATCAACTGCTACGCCGTCCGTCCACAATGCAATCAGCTTATCGCCGTTTGGCAAGGAAAAACTGTAGCTTCTTATGTGTGTTGCCTCGCTCTGTATTTCTATAGGCAGATTCGTTGGCTCGGCTCCAGCCATGATGGTGGAAAGATTTTGATTGGCGCGAAACACTTGTGGCTTGCCATATAATAGGAGTTGTGTCACAGCAATATTCATGCCCCGGTGCATCACGATGCTACGTGTAAGGTGCTTTGCACTCTCAGTTTCACTATATATGGGCCAAGGTGGCGCAGGTAGATCTGGGGTGTTCCAGTGTATCTCGTCAGCTACGAATTCTCCAGCAAAGCCATGGGTAGAAGCCACATCAATAATCTCTTGCACGAGGGATGGATACCCATAATAATACTGCGAATCGTATTCCGGTGACGACCCGTACATAGGGTGCCAGGAAACGACGTCCACCAAAGGCATTATGTCTGACCTAAGAATCCTGAACAGGTAAGTTTGGGATTCTGCGTCAGTCAGACTGGTAGTGCCACCAACCACTATTTTCGCTTCCGGATATTCCTGACGGATGACGGGAACGGCCCGTCTTACTAGGTCTATGTAGTCATCCACTTCTATCCATTGGATGGTGCCTGTGAGATTGGGCTCGTTCCATATCTCGTAGTATTCGATGCGGTCCTTGAAATGATGCACGACAAATCGCACATAGTCAAGGTAACGTTGTACGTCGTCTTCCGTTTCGAACCTTGGGATAGGTATTTCGCCGCCTCCAGCCCGGTACGCTTTGTCCCAAAAAGAAAGCACGTATGTGATTATTACACCGTTGTCTGCAAGGCTAGTTATGAATTCATCGTGACTTGGGTCAATAGAGAATTCGGGTTTGCTCCAGTGTACCTTGTCCGAATCTAAGCTGTTAATCGCAAAGCGAGCCCGCTTCACACCTAGTTCGAGAATGTGACTGGCATCTAAGACCGCGCCGGGGAAGACTTCCGGCTCTAGAAGCCACAAATTGCTAAAATGAGCTCCAATCTTATTGTCTTGGAGTTCGCTTGATTGCTTGGGCTGGAGTCCGATAATAGGGAGGGTGTTACCCTCTTGAAGCAATGAGGACTTGCGTGTGCCCGTCGTGGGCGGCGAGAATCCACTGGTATTGTCGTCAATGTCGGTTGTCGTGGCGGTCAGATGAGGACCAGTGAAGGAAGCGCCTTTGTCGAAAGTAAAAATACCTGCATCGTTGGCCATTCCTTGACCTTCGTATATTTTTCCTTGCGTACCATCATCGGAGAATATCTCAATTATGCAGTTGGCGCAGGAGAAGACTGTGATTGTTCCAGCAGAAAGATCATAGCCCAAAATAGCGGGTGGAGGCAAATAGGCATTGCTCCCATTCAATTTAATGCCGCTCAGATTTTCGTGTATGCTGTTTTGGGTGATAGTGTTACCAAGTGAATTCGTGCTCTCGATTTTAATACCCTCTGTACAATAAGCGATGATGTTGCCTGGGCCAATCATATTGTGGCTGGCACCATTTCCTACATAGATATTGGTCTCGTGGTTACCTCGCGCAGCTAACCCATCGACATCAGTGCCGATTAAGTTGCCCATGATAGTGTTAAATGATGTGCCATCTTCCTGGAGGTTGATGCCCACGTAGTTACCGCTCAACAGATTGCCTTGTCCCAATGGGCCTGAACCAATGGTGCGGTCGCCACCGATTGTGTTGTTTTGGGCACCGCCCCCTATGCTGATTCCCGAGTTAGAAAAACTGACAATTTGCAAACCCTGGACCGTGTTCCCATTTGAGGTTGCTTCCAGACCATTGACCCAACTCTCAGGAATGCTACTGCCGTCCAGGATCACACCGGCATTACTCGCGTCAATGGTCAGATTGCCCTGGCTGACAGGTGGTAGGCCGCTGGTGAGGAAGATGGTGACTGGAGCGCTGGGCGGGAAGACAGTGGGGTCGAAGTTGATGGTGTCGCCGCTCTGCGTGTCCTGCAGTGCCTGGCGCAGTGTACCGTGACCGCTATCAGCGGTGCTGGTGACGACAATGGTCCTCACTTGCGGTGTCGGTGTAGACGGCACAGGTGTCGGTGTGGGTGCAGGCAGTGTAGGCGTAACCGGCACCGATGTCGACGTAGTGGGCGTCAGCGTAGGCGACACAGATGTCGGTGTGGGTACTGCTGGAGTGGCAGAGGGAGACGGACTTGGCCCACAGCCATTCAAGGCAAGGGAAAGAATAGTCGCAAGAAGGAATAGCAAAGTAGCGCTTCTCATTGTTCCCCTCCATATAATAAGCGGGCTAACGGGCCGCGCGATAAGCCGCTCCCCCCAGGTGCGGCGCAGTGGGGCGAGCGTCTCGCTTAACGGGCCGCATAACCCGCCGCCCGACTGCGGGGGAGAGCCTTCGCTAGAAAGCTAACTGAAAGCGCACGAGGCCGCCGATTTGCGCGCCCGATAGGGCGGTCGGGTTCATGCGGTTGTTATGCGGCTTTTCCTGACCGGAAAAACTGCCCGCTGGTGCTATGGTTGATAGTTGCGTATGACCAGGGGCAAGTAGATGTTGTACCCCGCTGTTGCGCCGCACCAGAAGCCCTGCCCCAGGATGACGTCCCCGCCGGAGACGACACCCACCACCGGCTGGCCCAGCGTGGCCCGCAGGGTTACATCGCCGGCGGCGGAATCTGACGCCCCGCCGCCCAGCACCTCCCGCAGTTGCTCGACGCCGCCATTCGCCAGTGCCAGCCCGGTCACCACCAGTAACAGGACCAGCACCAGCGTCAGAATCAGTACCCTAGTTTTCATCTAGCGCCTCCTTATGGGCAGCCGTTGGCGTTGAAGGTTGTGCCCCGCGACACGGCCACACAGGTCACGTTGCCGGCGGCCACACTGCCAACCAGCCGGGAATTGCTGACGGTGACAGGACCGCCGCCGCCAGTAGTGACGACCGGGTTACCCGCGCCCTCCAGAACACTCTGGGTTACGCTGGCAACGGCGCCAGCGCTGCTTTCCAGGCCGCGGTTGGTGGTGACGCCCCCCTCACCCAGGATGGTGACCCGTTCGGCTTTCAACCCGGTGCCGCTGTCACAGGTGTAAATGCCTCTGGTGCTGTTTCCCCCGCGTGCGATGAAGGCGCCGCCGCGCAGCGTCGCCATTGCACCGTCCCGGTTGTACAGACCATAGTTGCTGCTGCCGTCCTCGCCCAGCGCGGTGACGCTTTCGGCCTCCAGCGTGGTGGCGCTGCTATAGTTGTAGATGCCGTAGGCGCTTCCCCCCCCGCGCGCGGTGAAGTAGCCGCCGTGCAGCGTCGCCGCCGCGCCGTTCCGGTTGTACAGGCCGTAGTTACCGGAGGTGCCGTTCTCAGCCAGCGCGGTTACGCTTTCGGCCTCCAGCGTGGTGGCGCTGCCATAGTTGTAGATGCCGTAGGCGCTTCCCCCCCCGCGCGCGGTGAAGGAACCGCCGCGCAGCGTCGCCGCGCCGTCGCGGTTGTACAGGCCATAGTTGCTGCTGCCGCCCTCGCCCAGCGCGATGATCTGCTGCAGCGTGACGCCCGTGCCGCTGCCTGTCAGCAAGATGGCATAGTTGTACTCGCCGTCCCCCTGCGCCCGCGCGGTCACGTCCGCCACCAGCGTGCGCGCCATGCCCGCCGTCGCCAGCAGGCCCACGTTGCGCTCGCCCGTGCCGCTGTTGCCCACCGTCAGGTCGCGCAGGCTGGCGTCACTCGCCAGTGTCAGCGTGGCCTGCGTGGGGGGCCAGGCGCTGCTGCTGGCGGTGCTGGTGATGACCGTGGCCTCCTGCCCGGCTCCCTGCAGGTGGACGTAGGGCTTCATCGTCACCGTCTCGCTGTACACCCCCGGCGCCACCCACACCAGGTAGGGGTTGTCGGCTGCGGCGCTGGTGATGCTGTTTATCGCCGCCTGTACGCTGGCATAGTCGCCTCCGCTTTTGGCGACAATGACCACGTTCTGGTAATGAGTCTCCAGTTCGCTGGCGTGCAGGCCGTCCACCGTGTCGGCGTCCGCCGCCTCCTGGGCTTGCAGCGCATAGGGCACAGCCGCAATGCGTGTGTCCGGCGCCAACTGGTCGAAGGTGCTCTCGTCGTCGCTGAACCAGACCCGCAGGTAGCGGTCGGGCTGGCTAAAGACGTCCGCCGCCAGAGCTTGCGTCATCCCGCCCAACGCGGTATCCCCCAGCAGGACGCCGAACAGGCCTTCGCTCACGACCAACCCCACTGCGGCGGTCGGCTCACCGCCCCCTGTACTGGTCCCATCGTTCGACCAGTAGGTGACGCTGCCGGCCGCGTTGACGACGGAGAACTTGAAATAGCCGTCGCCGCTGTAGGGCGCGCCGCTCACGCGCACTTCTCCCTGGTAGGCGACCACCGCCGGTGCGCCGCCCTGAGCCAGGGGGACTGCCCCCGGCGCAGCCTGGCTCATTGCCACCAGCGCCGCCCCTGCGAGCAGCGCCAGGGCGAAAATCAAGGCATAACGTTTTTTTGTGTTCATTTTAGAACCTCCTTATCGTTGGTGTATGGATACATTTCAGGACTGCCGGTAATAGCTGCAATTCTCGCAAAGTTCCTGACCCATATCAATTCACTTGGACTTGTCGAAAAACAACTCGGTCTTTTGTTTGGTTGTGAATTGGTTTCAGATTACGTACTTTGGCGCGCTATTTGAGATTTTGGGTACTATTCTCACCTTCCTCTTCAACGAGTATTCACCACACCGTTCACGATGGACAAACCTGCAAATCGGGAGAGCGGCATAACGGACCGGGCGTAACCCGCGCGGCGGCTGCGGCGTGTGACCGGCACCAGCAAACTAACTCCAATGCGCGTTGCTTCGCCGCTGACCGCGGCGCTAGCCGCGTCGAGTTCCCTGGTTAGGCAGGTTGCCCCCGCGCGGACGACGCCCCGCCTGCCGCCCCCGCAATCCACCGGGACCGAGGCGACTGCCACGCTCTGCCTGCCGCACCGGGTTAACCGTGTCCCTCGCCATTACTTTGAGGCTGGATACATCTCCAATTTTGCCAGATCAATGATAGCCCCGACTTGGATGAGAAAATCCATCCCGATGATGCCATCTATGTTGAAACCGTAATCTATCGCTCCAACCTCAATTTGAAAATCATTGACTTGAAGATCGCTCACTGCGAGACAGTCAACTCGCTTGGTGAAAACAAACTCTGTGCCACCAACGCCACGGATCCGGTGAACTTTATCATCCGGTTCATACGTCAAACCGATAGTCAATACTCTGTCCGTTGAAAAAATTGCCCCAGCAGAGCCTGTATCGAGTAGAACATTTCCGAACGACAGTTGTTGTCCTTGATAGGTAAGAGACGCCGTGACGTATGGTAAACCGTCTCGCAGACGTATTTTCATTGTGCTCCCCGGATGCCTAGCCATCTCCGTTCAGTGACGTCTAGTGTCTCGCGGCTTGTATGAAAAACATACAACTCGCGCTCCGGGGCTTCATGGTGGAGTTGCTGATAACTTTTTAGCGCAGTGACCGAGTCGGAAAATGTACCAACAACTGCTAATTGTTCTAAAATGCGCTTGCTGGCCTCGGAATGAGCTTTGATGGCTTCGACTAAAAGCCATCGTTGGGGATAGTGGGTGCAGATTTCTTGCCACTTCATCTTGGTCCTCCTCCAAACAATTACAGGCAGATTTCCATACCTAGACTATACTCGACTTTCCGCTTTAAGAAAGAAATCAGTTTTGAGTAGCTTCCTATTGACGTGTGCGGCGCGGCTAACGGGCCGCGCGATAAGCCGCCCCCCCAAGGTGCGGCCCCATTCCGATGGG
>JAUWHU010000249.1 GCA_030605705.1 Thermoflexia bacterium
CGCCGCCGCCCGCGACGCCGATGTGATCGTACACCTGGCCTCCCAGGTTGCCGTCACCACCTCCATCGCCAATCCCCGCGAGGATTTCGAGATCAACGCCTGGGGCACGTTCAACGCGCTGGAAGCGGCCCGCCTCTCCGGGAAACAACCGGTTTTCCTCTACGCCTCGACCAACAAAGTCTACGGCGGGATGGAAGCGCTGGCGATCCAGGAACAAGAAACCCATTACGCCTACCGTGACTATCCGCAGGGCATCCCAGAGACCTACCCGCTGGATTTCCACTCGCCCTACGGCTGCTCCAAAGGCGCCGGCGACCAGTACGCGCGCGACTACGCCCGCATCTACGACCTGCCCACCGTCGTCTTCCGCCAGAGTTGTATCTACGGCCCGCACCAATTCGGCGTGGAGGATCAAGGCTGGGTAGCCTGGTTCATCATCGCTGCCGTCCTGGGATGGCCCATCACCATCTACGGAGACGGCAAACAGATCCGCGACATCCTCTACGTGGAAGACCTGCTCGACGCCTACGACGCCGCCGTGACCCACAGCGCTCAAGCAGCCGGGCAAGTCTACAACATCGGCGGCGGCCCCGCCAACACGCTCTCCATCTGGCGCGAATTTGGCCCGCTGCTGGAGAAACTGCTGGGACGCCCCATCCCCGTCAGTCGGGACGGCTGGCGACCCGGCGACCAGCGCATCTACATCTCCAATACCCGCAAAGCCGCCCGCGAGCTGGGCTGGCGACCGCATGTTGGCGTCGAAGAGGGCATCCGGCGGCTGTACCATTGGATCATCGAAAACCGTGTACTATTTGACGTTTGACTTCCTAACCCGACCAAGCCAGAACCAAAAATCTAACCACAGATTACACAGATTTTCACTGATTCTCTCTCATCTTTTACCCAATCTGTGCAATCGGTGAAATCTGTGGTTCATTTTCTTGCAGCCCAGACGGGCACGGTCGGTAAGTTTGGGGCAGAAGGCCCCAATGAGACCGGCCCGAGCGATTTATAAGACCTCCGAGGTTTTGGCCGTGCTTGGTAAACCTCGGAGGTCTGGAAAAAACGGAGTTGACCATCCATGCACGTACTGCTCATGCTGACCTACTACCGCCCGCACACCAGCGGCCTGACCATCTACGCCGAGCGGCTGGCGCGGGGTCTGGCCCGGCGCGGACACCAGGTGACCATCCTCACCTCCCACTACCGGCGCAATCTCCCCCTCGTGGAGGAGCTCGATGGGGTGCGCGTGGTGCGCTCGCGGGTGCTGTTCCGCATCAGCAAGGGCGTCATCATGCCGGCCATTGGCTTCCAGGCGTGGAAGTACGTCCGTGAGGCCGACGTCGTCAGCCTGCACCTGCCACAGTTCGACGCGGCAGGCGCGGCGTTCCGGGGACGGTTGCTCCGCAAACCCACCGTCCTCACCTACCACTGCGATCTCAAACTCCCCGGCGGCCCCTTCAATTGGACGGTCAATCAGACAGTCCACGTGATGAACGCCTTAGCCGGACTTTTCACCCATCGCGTCGTCGCCTACACCCAGGATTTCGCCGAGCACTCGCCCTACCTGCGGCGCTTCGCCGGCAAATTGCGCATCATCCCCCCGCCGGTGGAACTGCCCAACGCCGGCCCTTCGGGAGCGGCAGCCTTTGCCAGGATGCACAATCCTGAAAACAAACACCCCCTCATCGGGATGGCGGCACGGCTGGCCTCGGAGAAAGGAGTCGAGGTGCTGCTCAACGCCTTCCCGCGCATCTTAGAACGCTATCCCGACGCGCGCATCCTTTTCGCCGGGCAATACCGGAACGTGATCGGAGAACGGGCTTACGCCCGGAGGCTGGAACCCCTTATCCACCGCTACGAGGAAAACGGGCAATGGAAGTTCTTAGGAGTCCTTCCCCCCCTGCACATGGCCGCCTTCTATCCCATTTTGGACGTGCTGACCGTGCCCAGCCTCAATTCCACGGAGTCCTTCGGCCTGGTACAGGTTGAGGCGATGCTCAACAGCGTGCCCTGCGTCGCCAGCGACCTGCCGGGCGTCCGCCAGCCGGTGTTACAAACCGGCATGGGCGAGATCGCCCCCATCGGCGACGCGGAAGGACTGGCCGAGGCCCTGCTGAAGGTGCTGGATCATCGCATGATCTACCTCCGGCCCCGCGCGGAAATCGCAGCCCGCTTCTCCACCGAGCGCACCGTTCTGGAATACGAAGCGCTCTTCGAGGAATTGCTGGAGAGTTGAGAATTGAGAATTGAGAATCGAGAATCAAGAATCAAGAATCGGGAATTGAGAGGTAGGAAAAGTAATGAAAACCCATCCTAAGTCCCCCAAAGAACACCGCCAGAAGATCCGAAGCAAGCTTGCCCGGAAGCAAGAACATCTAAAAGAGCACCGGGCCGAGCTGCAAACCGAGGTCATCCGCAAGTTCAACCTGCGCCTGTACCTGTCACTGACCACCGGCCTCGCCACGCTCTTGATAGGCATCGGCCTCTGGTTATTGTTGAGCCGCGTCGTCAGCAACAACATCCTCTTGACCGGGAAACATTACGCCTACAGCATCGCTCGGTCCATGAGCATGACCATCGCCGCGGAGAAACAGCGCCTCGCCGCACAGCCCGGCGGCCCTCCCAACCTCGAAGATCCGCAGGCCTGGCAAACTCTAAATCCTGCCATCAGAAACAGCATGGAGCTCTTTAGCGTCAAGCAAATCCAAATCTACAATCGCCGGGGTTGCGTCGTCTACAGCACCCGGCCTGAGCAGATCGGGACCTGTAAACCCGATGATCCCCTGCTACTAAGCGCTCTCGATGGCGAAAACACCGCCCAAATCCAACAATCCACCCAGGAAGACAACCCCCTCAAAGAACGCCTCCGCCTCGACACGATAGAGGTCTACGTACCCATCGGCAAACCCGTTGAGGGAGAGGAAACCCCTTTTCCCGGTGTCTTTGAGATTCACATGGACATCACCCCGATCCGTAGAACACTCCTCAAGGCCAACCTCGGGATCATCGCGGTTGTCTTCGCTTCTATGCTGCTCCTTTTCGCCGTGCAGCTGTATTTTGGTCATAAAGCGGATAAGATCATCCGCCTCCAGCAGGCCGCTCTGGAAGAACGCACCCGCCAACTCGAATCGCTCCAGAAAATCAAGGAAGACCTCACCAACATGATCGTGCATGACATGAAAAACCCCCTCACCGCCATCATGGGCTACCTGAAATTGCTCCAAAAGGGACTGCAGGGAGTCGCCAGCGAGTCCCAATCTCAGATGCTGAACACCGCCCATCAAGCCAGCCAACGGCTGTTGGATATGACGATGAACCTGTTAGACATCAGCCGGATAGAAGAGAACAAGATGCCGCTCAAACGCGAACCGGTCGCGCTTCGCGAGCTGGCCGGCGCAGTCATCCAACCATTCGCCCCGGAGATTGAGGAAACAGCACTCCATCTCGCCGTAGAAATCCCCGACGACCTTGCCCCGCTCCCTGCTGACCGGGACGTTCTACGCCGCATCCTGACCAACCTGCTCTCCAACGCGATCAAGCACACCGGCGCCGAGGGGCACATCACGCTGCGAGCCGCCGAGCACGGTTCCGAAGTTTGGATCAGCGTGCAGGACGACGGCGAGGGCATCCCGGCGGAGGCCATCCCTCACCTCTTCCAGAAATTCAGCCAGGTCGAAAACCAGCAGCTGGGTAGCAAAACCGACACCGGCCTGGGTCTGGCCTTCTGCAAACTCGCCGTGGAAGCACACGGCGGGCGCATCTGGGTAGAGAGCACACCCGGCGCGGGCAGCACCTTCACCTGCTCCCTGCCCACTGATGGCGAGTATCTGCCTCGAAAATAACCCGGCTTGTAGTAGGCGATTCATCGCCGTGATTCTACAGCTGTGGCCGGTCTCCGACCGAGCCACAGACGGGCACGGTCGGGAGACCGGCCCGAGCTATTGAATTTTCGTCCTTGCAGGTGAACGCAGTTCGTGATGACTGCCTCGAAAATAAACGGCCCGTAGCCCGTAGTAGCGACTTCAGTCGCTGGCGGCGCTGAACGACTAAAGTCGTTACTACCAGTCATTTTCGTCTTTGTTGATAAGAAAACACGGGAGGACAAAACCATGTCCCTGAACGATAAACCCATCGAGAACGCACCGGAGCAACCGGAAGATAAACCGGCAGCGGAACCCACCCGGCGCATCCCCCTACCCCCTCAGGCATCGCCATCCAAGCCGACGCGCCGCCTCCGGCCTCCAACGCCGGGACAGGGTGCGCCGAACGACTGGGAACCCGCCGGACTGCATCCCCGGCAAGCTGCGGAACCCACGCGCTACATTCCGGCGGCCAGCCGGCCGGCGACGGAGAAAACCCAGCGGGTCACCTCGCAGGCGCGGCCCGACCTGTTGCAGTGGGGAGAAACAGCCCGTGGCAGTGGCTGGACACCCCCGCCACCAGCACCGTCGCCGCCTGCGCCGCGTCCCGCCGCTCCTCGGCGCCGGAAACGACGCTCACGCTGGGCCGCCATCCTGTTGGGCCTCACTGTCGCCACCGTGATACTCTTCTTCCTCACGCTGGTGGGGCTAGCCATCGGGTACATCGCCTTAGCCGCACAGCTGCCCCCCGTGGATGAGCTCCGCGCGCGCCAGCCGGACTTCGCCAGCAGCCGCATCTACAGCCGCGACGAGAACCTCCTCTACGAGCTCATGGATCCCAGCACCGGGAAGCGCACCTACGTCCCCATCGGCCAAATCTCCCGCAACCTGCAGCTGGCAACAATCGCCACCGAGGATCGGGATTTCTACCTGCA
>JAUWHU010000274.1 GCA_030605705.1 Thermoflexia bacterium
CCTCGCCGCTGACGTTCTACCCTGCAGATGAAAAACGTGTGCTTGCCGCGGCCCATATCAAAGCCCACCATCCCCTTTCGTATGCCGACGCTTTCGCCGTGGCGCTGGCCCAGGAGCTGAATGCGACTGTCGTGACCGGCGCCCCTGAATTCCACGCGGTGGAGCATCTGGTGAACATCCTGTGGCTGGAAGAGCCATTATAATTTTGCTCGTAGTAACGACTTTAGTCGTTCAGAGCGACTGAAGTCGCCACTACGACTGCCATAGCTCACGATTTTGGGATAGCCTTACTGACTCAGAATAACCCCCAGGTCTACCCAGCCTCCGGCCGGGTTTCCCGCCTCATCTAACACCGCAAGTCCTGCGCCGCTTTCACTGTGATAAAGTCCCACGCGCAGTGTGTCCCGCGCCGGATCGGGCGACACATCGGGCAAGAAGCGCTCGTCCAAGATCAGGTCTCCCGCTTGCCACAACGTCGTGGGAAGATGGCCCAGGGCCGGCGGACCATCGTACTGCGCCAGAAGTTCCCCGTCCCGCAGATAATGGACGAAGACGGTGTACGGTGCGGAGGGCGCAGCTTCCGCATCCCACCACAGGCGCACCTGCGCGCCGCCCGGCTCCGGTCGCACCAATGCCGCCCGCAGCAGAATCCCATCCTCGAAGTGGGCGACGGCTGCCGGAACCTCGGGCCGTGGCTCCGCCCGCGCGATGAGCGCGATGGTGACAGGCGCCGGCGCTTTGTCGTCCTGAGCCTGCGGGCCTTCCGTCACACTGAGATAGGCCGGATGCGGCAGATGGGGCAGCACCTGCGCCCGCCAATCGCCGTAGGGCCAGACGATGAAGGCCAGACCGTCGCCCAGCTCCGGCGTATCCACCACCGGCAGGAACTTCACGCGCTCCTCAGGGATCAGGAACGGCAGAGCAGTCCACGAATCCCAGAGCCGGGGATCAAGGTAGACGTCCCGTCCGGTCGCCGGGCCGTGGAGCATTTTCTCGCCATCCCAGCCCGCGCCGAGCAGCGTGTTGACGCGGCCCGCCAGCTCCACCGGCCCCGCCTCGAACCAGTGATGGGCCAACGGCGCGTGGGCGTAGCGGACGAAGTAGTCGGTGGTGGTCGAGACCATACCGAATCCCCAAAGTAGCAGCGCCAGTATTCCCGCTATTTGGGGGATGCGGGCAGCTCGCAACTTGTAACTTGTAACTTGTAACTTGTAACTTGTTATCCACGCCAGTCCCAGCGCCGGCAGCAACGCCGCCACCGGCAAAACGCCCGCGCCGCGCAGGAAATGAGGCGTGTCCTCGGCCAACAGCGTGGGCAGCGTCATGAGCGCCGTCCAGAGCACCACCAGCGCCGCGCCCGCGTGACGACGACAACCGGCCAGAGCGATGCCCAATCCAATGACGAAAGCCAATCCCAGCGCGGGATCCCACACCGGTCGCCAGGCTAAGTTGTGCCGCCAGATGCGATCCCCGCGCACGAAAAACATCTCCGCCGCGCGCCAGGTGTGCTGCAGCAACGCGCCCCACGGGTCGCCGCCGTTGATCTCCGGGCTGAAGACAGAGACCTGTCCGGTGCGCGCCAGCACCACGTCCGGGTGTTGCAGCGTGTACACCCCCAGGGGCGTCAGCACGACCAGCGCCGCCGCGCCAAACAGCAGCACGCCGCGCCACGCCGTCTGTGTCCGTTCCCGGTGAAAGGCCAGCGCGTACAGCAGGAACACCGCCAGGACAACCGGCGTGAAACGCGCCGCCATGTACGTGTACCACGTCACGCCGTAGAGCGCGCCCGCCGCGACCCAATGCCGGGCGCGGTTCGTCTTGACGGCTCGCGCTGCCTGTGCCAGGAATAGCGCCGTGAAAAGCGGCAGCAACACCGCTCGAAATCCCACCCGACTCAGGTGTACGTGCCAGAAGGTGACGGCCAACACCGCCAGCGCCCAGCGTCCCACCCGGCGATTGAATAACACCCGCCCCAGGTCGTAGGTGGCAGCGAGGGTGAGAAATCCGGCGAAGAACGAGGGCAGCCGCACGGCTAAGGGACTGCGGCCCAGCAGGCCCACACACGCGGTGACGAGGTAGATGAAAA
>JAUWHU010000204.1 GCA_030605705.1 Thermoflexia bacterium
TTTATTGTAGCACTCAAGGAAGATGTTTAAGGAGGCTTGAAAACCTTGAGGGGCTTTTTTGAAGGCCTTGAGGGTTTGAGGAGAAACACTGCATTTTCATAGTGGTACAGCGTTGCACAATGGCGATCCGTGCAAACGAAAAACCGCGCGTTATTCCATTGAGTGATTACGCGCGTACTCAATGTGCCGCTGCTGGCCGGTGAAAGTGTCATCATTGAAACCTGTATCGTTGTTGAGTATGCCCACGCTCTGGTGACACCGGTAGGGGCAATCCACCAGACCGGCTTCGCCTACACACAAGCATTGAATTCACGGTTAGAGATAACAAAAAATTCCCCCTCCGAGAACTGGAGGGAGAATTCTCAACTCTATTGTAGCACAAGACGCAAAGAAGCCTCAATGGTCGCGACTTCCGGGCACGCAGTGCTTCAGGAACGACCGTTCGATACTCGTAGTGGCAGAGATTAGATTTGCATCTTACTGCGTTTGGTATTACACTATATGCGCTTTCCTTAACAAACAAAAACGTCCCACGATGTTGCCGCATCTGGGACGTATGGCCACGGCGACGACCCGCCCTGACGAAAGTCAGTATACAGCATCCGCCCGCCGGTGCAAGTCAAAGCCCGGCGGGCGGTGTTTGTATCTCATACCCGGATGGTGTAGATGAACACAACAACCTTCGCGCCCGGTTCTGTGATTGTGGCCCGCCAGCGCTTGTGGCGGGTGGATGCTCAAGTGCAGCAGGTGCTCACGGCGACGGCCATTGACGGCGGCGAGCCGGAGCAGCGCCAGTTCTACCTCCCCTTCGAGCCGGTCCGCCCGGGCCGGTTGGCGCCGCCCAACCCCGATCTGGTAGGCCAAACCGCGGCTCAGGCATTGCTACTGCAAGCCTATCGCCTGAGTCTACTCCACGGCACGGCCCCGCTGATTAGTCTTCAACGCAGCCGCGTGATTCCCAAAGATTACCAGCTGGTGCCGGTGGTGATGGCATTGGAGCTGCCTCGTGTGCGGATGCTGCTCGCCGATGACGTGGGCCTGGGCAAGACCATCGAGGCCGGGCTGATTATGACGGAGCTGCTGGCCCGGCAATTGGCCTCCCGCGTGCTGCTTATCGTCCCGGCGAACCTGCGCGAGCAATGGCAGGAGGCACTGGATTACTTCTTCCACATCCCGGCGCGCATCATCTCCACCCGTCACCGGCGCGCGATGGAGCGTGAACTGCCGCCGGGAGCCAATCCGTGGGCCTATTACCAGTGCCTCATCACCTCGGTGGATTACGCCAAACAGCCGGCGATCAAGAACCAGATTTTGGAGCAGCGCTGGGATATCGTGGTGATTGACGAAGCTCACCAGGTTGCTAAGCCGCACCAGAGCAGCCCGGAGCAGCGCGTGCGCATGGATCGCTGGGAGTTGGCGCAATCGCTGGCGAGTAGCAAACAGGTGGGACATTTGCTGCTGTTGACTGCCACGCCGCACAACGGTTATACCGATACCTTCGCCAGCCTGCTGCGACTGTTGGATGTGGGCGCGGTGGAGGGCACGCTCCACGCGCCGCGCATTCTGCGGGAGCGCGCGGCACAGTACGTATGCCAGCGACGGCGCAAGGACGTGGAAGCGTGGTTCGCCGGTGATCTGGCACGCAGCCCTTTTCCCCAGCGGGATCAGGATGAGGTTATCGTGGTGCCTTCGGCTTATGAGAAGGACACCATTGACGCTGTGGAGGACTACGGCGAGCGGGTGCTGAGCAATGCCGCGACGGGTACGGTGCAGACACGCACACTGGCAAATTGGACGGTGCTGCACCTGCACAAGCGGGCGCTGAGCTCCCCGGCGGCGCTGCGGGCCTCGCTGCGCAATCGGCGCCGACGCTTGCGGGAGCGGTTGGAGGGGTTGACGCCGGCCACTGATGATACCAGCATCGCGCCGGATGTGGCCCGCGCCAACGTGCTGGACGAGGACACAGGCGAGTGGCTCACGGAAGAGGAAGCCGGCTTGCGGACGGAGCGGGCGGTCTACGGCTCACCGGAGATGCTCCGCGCGGAACTGGCACTGCTGGAAACGGTGTTGGGACACGCGGAAAAGGTCACGCCCCGGCGCGACAGCAAACTTCAGAAACTGTTGGACAGCACGCTGCCTTTCCTGCTGGCGCGCGATCCCAAGGTCGTGATTTTCACCCGCTACGTGGATACCATGACCTAT
>JAUWHU010000100.1 GCA_030605705.1 Thermoflexia bacterium
TTACGACGGAGAAACCTCGGCCAGTAGCGTCCCGCCCTGCCAGACCTGGAGTAGCCAGCCCTTGCCGCTGCCCGCAATGCTCTGGCGGAAGGGGGCATCCGGCCCGGTGACAACGGCCCATTCCTCCTTGAGCTCCCCGTGTTGCAACAGGCGCAGCTGCACCTCGGCGTGACTTGTGGCATACAGCCCCACCTGGACACTCTCGCCGGCCACCTTGAGCGAGGCCGCCAGATCCCCGTTGGCCCACCCCAACCCTCCGATGCCATGCACGGGATACCAGTGTTCCTCCCAGGTGATGCTGGCGCCCGCCGGCAGGGTCACGTAATCTTCCGGGAAAAAACTGTAGTTGTAGCCTCCCCAGAACTCGAAATAGCGGCTGCCGTCATCGGTGTAGAGGTCGGCGGGAAGGTCGCCTAAGCAGAAGAGTTTCACGCCTTGCGGGCCGCCCGGCGGATAGACGCGCACGAGTCCCTGGTCGGCGGTCTCATCGTAGGCGCCGGCCGCGCCCCGCGCCTCGGTGGCGAAGAGGCCTAAGTATTTGTCCCATTCCGTGTAATGGCTGAAATCCCGTCCGTTGTAAACCGGCCAGGAGATGACGCTCCGTGGCCCCGGCAGCGACCCATCGCCGGTAGAGTGAACCATCATGGCGTCGGCGGGTATCCAGAAACGCAATCCCGACGAGGGCGCGTTGCTCCCTGAAAGTGTGAGCATCGCGTTGATCCAGAACTGCAGCGGGTGAGCTTCGCCGGTGTGGTTGGCGACGCGCGGCGTGATCACCAGGTCGCTGCTCCCCCCGTAGAGACGTAACGTGACCTCGATTGTCATGCCGGTGCGGTCGTCGCTATCCCACACACGGACGCCGCGCCAGTTGTCGCCGGAAAGGAGCTCGTATTGCCAGGGGCGATATTCGTTGAGGCCGTGCTCGTCCACGGGGAAGGCCCATTCGATGCCGCCGGTTCCCAGCCACCAGCCCCGGTATCCCCAATGGGTCGGCTTGATCACCGGGTTGGCGTAGGTGAGCAGGTGGCCCGTCACCCTATCCTCCCAGCGCAGGATGCGCCCGCCCATCTCCGGCAGCACGGTGATGCGGGTGTAGCTGTTCTCCAGGATGATCCCGGTGTAGGTGCGCGGCGCGAGCGGCCCGACAGCGCCGAAATCCAGCTCTGGGTAGGGGTAGTAGGGCTTGTCAGGAGTGGAATCCCGGAGGGCTTGCTCCCAGCCATAGCTGTTCAGCGTGAGCTGCGTTTCCCAGACGGAGAGCGCCCAATTCCGCATGACGGTGGGCAGGTAGGCCGTCGGCGTCAGAGTGGGGGTAACGGTGAAGGGCATGGCGGCGTCGCCGGTGATGGAAAGCGGGGTGGAAGTCAGTGTGGGGGTGGGCGTGGGGGCCGTTGTAGGAGCAGGCGTGATAACGACCTGTGTTGTGGGTAGCGCCAGGGTCTGGCTCTGGATGGTCGCGGTCGGCGTGGGAGCAGGCGAGGATTCCGCGAGGCTGCCGAGCGTGGCGCAGGCTAAGATGCTCAGCAGTAAACCGATCCCTGCCAGGATCAAGAAACCTCTGTTGAAGTGCATTTTTTCCTCCTAATCTTGCGAATGGTGAATAGAGAATAGAGAATGGAGAATGGAGAATGGAGAATGGAGAATGATGAATGATGAATGATGAATTTCCGCCTTATCGCTTCCTCGCTTTATCGCTTTCTCGCCTTATCGCTTTCTCGCCTTATCGCTTCCTCGCTTTATCGCTTTCTCGCCTTATCGCTTTCTCGCTTTATCGCTTTCTCGCCTTATCGCTTTCTCGCTCTCTCGCTCCCTCGCCTGGGGGCGCGTCACGGCCCAGCAGCACCAGCCAGGCGAATTGTGGCAGTGCCAGTTGGCGGCGCCAGCGCCACGGTTCGTGGAGCAGACGGTGCAGCCATTCGAGGCCCAGTCGCTGCACCCAGCGAGGGGCGCGCGTGGAGGCCCCGGCGATGAAGTCGAAAGCTCCGCCAATGCCCAGTCCTACCGCAGCTCCCGTGCGGGCCAGGTTACGCGCCAGCCACAGCTCTTGCGCCGGCGCGCCGTAGGCCACGAAGAGCAGGTCCGCCCGCGATTCCCGGACGCGCTGCGCGATAGCCGCCTCTTCTCGCAGTGCGGGGGAACCGGCGTAGCAGCCCGCCACGCACAGGCCGGGATGGCGTTTCGCCAAAATCGCGGCGGCCTGTGCAGCAATGCCCGGCGCTGCTCCCAAGAAATAGCAGCGCCATCCGCGCTGGGCTGCCTCGGCGGCGAGACGTGGCACCAAGTCTGCTCCGGCCACACGCTCGCGGAGCTTCCGGCCCCGTAGCCGCGCCGCCCACAGGATACC
>JAUWHU010000550.1 GCA_030605705.1 Thermoflexia bacterium
TTCGGCCTGGCTCTTTGGGATGCACGCCGCGACCATCGCCGACGACGATCCGCACAACCGCCACAAGATCCGGGAGCTGTTTGAAAGTCAAGGAAAGCGCGGCTGGATATTCTTCACCGAGAGCCTCGGATGCCATCCCCAAAACATCCACCTGAACCCGGAAATACGCAACCGGCTGTGGGATTGGGCCACAAGCGGTTATGGCGTCGTCGTGCGCCTGAACTACGGGTACCATCCCTCCGGGACCATCCCAGAGTCGCAATTTTACGACCAGTTCGCCGCCACCTGCGCCCGCTGGGTCGAGCTCTACCTGAAACACGACGAGGTTCCCGCCTCCACCTACAACTGGATCATCCAAATCGGGAACGAGCAGAACAACATCAGCGAACACCCCGGCAACGACGCCGGGATCAAAGAGCACATCTCCCCCCAGCGCTACGCCTCGGCCTTCAACAAAGCCTACGCCGCCATCAAAGCCGTGCTGCCCAACACCTCCATCGCACCGGGGGCCATTGATCCCTACCATTCCGCGCCGTGGGCGCTGGAAGGCAACAAACGCTACCGGCCCCTCGACTACTTCCAACAAATGTTAGCCGGCATCACGGAGCTGGACGCCTTCGTCCTGCACGCCTACACGCACGGCCCGTCGCTGGCCCGCATCACAGCCCTGGACACCTTCGGCGACCCCTTCTTAGGCGATCACTACTTCGATTTCCAGACCTACCGCCTTTTCATGGAACGCATCCCCGCCAGGTGGAAGGAGGCGCCGGCCCTCATCACAGAGACCAACCACATCTGCCGCCAGTCCGGCGCTCCCGCCTGCGATAATGCCAGTCAGCATGGCTGGGACAACGCGAACATCGGATGGGTGCGCCAGGTCTACGCAGAGATCGATGCCTGGAACCAGACGCCTTACGCCCAACAGATTCACGGAGTACTACTCTATCGCTGGTTGGGTGATGCGTGGGAGCTCCGCAACAAGGGCCAGGTGTTGGAGGATTTCAAACAAGCCCTGGGACACGACTATCGCTGGCGCACGTCCGGCAGTGTGATGACGGCGGAACCGGTCCCGCCCACCGGTGTGTTGACGGCGGAAGCCGCCCCATCTGCCGGTGTGCTGACAGCGGAAGCCGCCCCGCCCGCCGACGACCTGACCCGTATCTGGGGCATCGGCTCACGGACGGCGGCCCTGCTCCAATCGGCCGGCGTCACGACCTACGCACAGCTTGGCGCGATGGACGCTGGCTGGCTCAAAGAGATGCTGAGAGAAACAGGGATCCACGTGGGGCGCACCACGACCTGGCCCCTCCAGGCGCGGCTGGCTTCCGCCGGCAACTGGGAAACGTTAGCAACACTGCAGCGCACCTTCCGGCGACGCGCCCGGTAAGAAACTCGTAGTAGCGACTGAAGTCGCTCCGAACGACTAAAGTCGTTACTACATCTCGAAGACCTGACAACAAAAAGGGGCGGGAGATAACTCCCGCCCCTTGCCTGTGGCACTCAAAGTTACGGCTCTTTGGGAATTGGCGTGGTACGTGTTAAAATTCCCCACTGCATTGTCACCCTGAGCAAAGCGAAGGGTCTCGTTCCCCACCGAACGAGATTCCTCACTCCGTTCGGAATGACAGCCCACACACACACCACGGGAAATCCCAAAGAACCAAAGTTACTTTGCATACCCCCGTCCCCGGGGGCGGGCTCGTGAAAGAACTCGCACATGGTGCGCCCCCGAGACGGGGGCTTGGAGCAGTGTGAGTGCAACTTTTATCCCAATGCGTTACTTCATGCGCTCCTGGAGGATTTCCTCCAGCGTCGGCTTGCCGATGACCTGTAGCTCATAGCGCACACGTTGCATCGGGTGCTTGATCTCCAAAATGCGGGTCAAGTCAATGGGCGTCCCAATGACCACCATATCGCAGGGCGTGTTATTGATGGTGACCTCCAGGTCATGGACCTGCTCGTCACCGTAGCCCATCGCTGGGAGGATGATGCCTGTGTGGGGATACTTCTCGTAGGTGGCGGTGATAGAAGCGACAGCGTAAGGACGCGGGTCAATGATCTCGGCAGCGCCGAAGCGCTGCGCCGCGACGTAGCCGGCGCCGTACTTCATCCCACCGTGAGTCAGCGTGGGGCCGTCCTCGATGACCAGCACGCGCTTGCCGCGAATCATCTCCGGCTTATCCACAAACAGCGGAGAAGCAGCCTCCACGATGAGCGCGCCGGGATTGAGAGCGGTGACATTCTCGCGCACCTGACGGACATTCTCATAATCCGCCGTGTCCACTTTATTGATGACGATCACGTCGGCAGCCCGGACATTGGTCTCGCCGGGATAGTAAGTCAGCTCGTGCCCCGGACGGTGCGGGTCCGCCACGGTGATCCACAGATCGGGCTGGTAGAAGGGGAAGTCGTTGTTGCCGCCATCCCAAATGACGATATCGGCTTCCTGCTCGGCCTGGCGCAGAATCGCCTCGTAATCCACGCCAGCGTAGACGACAACGCCCCGGTCAATGTGCGGTTCGTACTCCTCGCGCTCCTCAATGGTGCAGTCATGCTTATCCAGGTCGGCGTAAGTGGCAAAGCGCTGCACGGCCTGCTTCACCAGATTGCCGTAGGGCATGGGATGCCGGATCACCACGACCTTCTTGCCCATCTCCTGCAGCACGTCACAAACGTGGCGGGTGGTCTGGGATTTGCCGGAGCCGGTACGGACGGCACAAACCGCGACCACCGGCCTGCTGCTCTTGACCATCGTGGCCTGGCATCCCATCAAGCGGAAGTCCGCGCCCAAAGCATTCACCAACGACGCTTTGTGCATCACATACTCGTGCGGCACGTCAGAGTAGGAGAACACGACCTGATTGACTTCATGCTCACGGATCAGTTGCGGGAGTTCCTCTTCGGGGTAAATGGGAATCCCTGCCGGGTAGAGCTCTCCGGCCAGTTCCGGGGGATACCTGCGTTCCTCAATGTTAGGGATCTGCGTAGCAGTGAAAGCTACGACCTCGTAGTTGGCGTTACCACGGAAGTAAGTGTTGAAATTATGGAAATCACGCCCGGCGGCCCCCATGATGACGACTCGAATTTTCTTCATACGAATTTTGCTCCTTTCAAAGGGATATGTGGTTCGCTGAAAACGCTCCCTCATTGCCAGGAAGCGCTATCCTGAAGCATAATACCAGGCGCCGGTAATCGCAAGTGAGATTCCGAAAAAAAGCGACGCCATTCCTCACGTCGGAATGGCGTCGCCTATATTCGCCCTGGGGACAGGGGATGCGCTAAGAGGGTTGTGCCGCCTCTTGAGATTTGATCGCCTGGGTAATTTCACGGCGCTGGACGAGCAGCGCTCCTAACACGCCATTGACAAAACGCGGCGCGCTATCGGAGCCAAAAGTCTTGGCCAGCTCCACCGCTTCATTGATGGCTACCTTGTGGGGGATGTTACCTACGGTGAACTCGTAGAGCGCCAAACGCAAGAGGTTGCGATCCACCAGGGCCACCTGCTCCAGGGGCCATTCCTGCGCGCGGGCCTGAATGTAGCGATCTAAGAGATCGCGGCAACCCAAAACTCCTAAAACCACCTTCCGGCAGTATGCCTGGATACGCGGTGAGGGGGCTGGTTCGCGCAGACAGTTATTTTGCAACACCCTCTCCACCGGATGCCCCACGGCATCCACTTCGTAGAGGATTTGCAAGGCCAGGTGGCGGGCTAAACGACGCTCCCCTTTCATGTTAACATGGGCTTCTTATGCTGGGGTCTCAGATACACCTGAAAACTATCCTGCCGGCTGCTCAGCTTCAGAATTAGGAAAAATCACGTCTTCGATATACACATTGATCACTTCAACCGGCATCCCGATCGTTTGTTGAATGGCCTGCGTCACATGCTTCTGGATGGCGCGCCCCAACCGCAGCAAGCTGATGCCGGGTTCGGCCATGATGTGCAGATCAATCCCTACACGCCCTTCGGACACCCGAACTTGCACCGACCTGCCGCCCAGGCCCAGGAAACGTTCGACATCCGTTTTTTGCGCGATTCGGGCCACGCCGGACACCTCTTGGGCGGTCAAGCGGGCAATGGTCTCCAATACCTCAGTCTCTATCGTGACCTTGCCGGGAATAGGATGCTGTTCCTCCATGAGTAATACTACCCCTCCTCCACGCTTAAACCCAATACGGTTTAGTTAAGACCTCCGAGGTCTCCTGTAAGAGCTTCGTAAACACAAGATATGCCGTATTGAGCGAAAAACTGTCGCGCAAAAGCCCCGTGAGACCTCGGAGGTCTGTCTGTCGGCACCTTCGGCCTCGGCACTACGTCTCGTGACCGCGCCACGGAGTTAATCCTCTTTGATCTCCAGAATTTTCTCCCGGCGATAGGTCCCGCAATACGGACACACATGATAAGGGCGCACCATCTCGCCACATTCGGGACACGACACCAAGTTGGGCAGCGAAGGGGCTGCATACGTCTGCGCCCGCCGATTCCGGCGCCGGCGACTGGTAATTTTACGCTTCGGTACTGCTGGCATTCTCTTTTCACTCCTGTTCAGATATTCTCGCCCGTGCAAGGACATGGCCCGCGCACAGGACAAAGGCCATTATACAGAGAATGAGGCTCCTGTCAAACCCTCGCGGAGAGAAGCTCCCCCACTATTTTTTCTCTCTATCCCTATCTCTATCTCTATCTCTTTTCTCGGTCTCTATCTCTTTTCTCTGTCTCTATCTCTCTGTCTCTATCTCTATCTCTGTCTCTGTCTCTTCTCTCTATCCAGCCGCTGTTCCCGATCAGCTTCCAATTTCTGCAGGCCGTTGTCTACCACCCGCTGCAGACGTGCCATCTCTCCCTGCAATTGACTGAGCGCATTGAAGACATACTCGTCGGCGTCCTCGCGGAGGGACACGGCCTCCTGGATAGCGCGTTTTCGGATAATGGCGCTCTGCTGCCGGGCCTCCTGCACAAGGCGATGTTCTCCTACCAGTCGCTGGACCTCTTGCTCGGCATCCTCGATGACCTGTGCCGCGCTTTGTTGAGCCTGCACCAGCAACGCATCCTGATGCTTGACGATATCACGAGCGCGGGCAATGTCCTTGGGGATAGTCTCTCGCAGCCGGGCTAACTGCGCGCGTATCTCCTCTTCGTTGATCACCCGGCTCCCTGAAAGGGGTATTTTAGGACTTTCCTCTAACAGGTACTTCTCCAGGCGCTGGATCAGAAACTCAATGTCCATAACTACCTCCTATCCTGGGCGAGCCAGATTTGTCTACTAATCCCGCAAAGAGACCAAAGTCACGGAATCACCGGGACAAGCCAAACTCTCTCGCTTGCGGGTCAGCGCCGCCACTACGTGCGGAGCCACCAGCGTCGAGACATCTCCCCCCAACATGAATATCTCTTTGAGAATGCTGGCGGTGAGAAAGGCGTACTCTTTCCGCGTCATCAAGCAGACCGTCTCGAGCTGCGGGGCCAGCTGATTGTTGGTCAAGGCCATCTGGTACTCCAGCTCGAAGTCTGAGACCACCCGCAGCCCTCGCACGAGCACGCGCGCGCCCAGCGACTCGGCAAAAGTGGTGGTCAGCCCTTTGTAGGGCCGCACTTCGATATTCGAAATGTCGTGCAAAGCCTCGCGCGCCAGGGCCACCCGCTCCTCCGTCGAAAAAAGCAACCGCTTGTTGGGCCGGTAGTAGACCGCCACAACCACCCGCCCGAACAACTGCGCGGCACGCCGGGCGATATCCATGTGCCCAAAGTGAATGGGATCGAAGGTACCGGGGTAGATGGCGATGTCCCCCATCAGCTGAGCTCTCCTGACACGGTCCAGAACTCGGCAACGCGCCGGGCCAACCCCTCGTGTTCGGGCCGTGTCAGGTCGGGGTCCTGAGCCAAGAGCTGTGCGGCGACCTCGCGCACTTCACGCAACAAGCGCACGTCAGCCAACATCGCCAGCGGCAGCTCGGGGAAACCACTCTGGCGAGTCCCCAGGAACTGGCCGGGTCCGCGCATCTCCAAGTCTTTCTGCGCCAGAACGAAGCCATCATTGGTGGCCTCCAACGTCTTTAGGCGTTTCCGGGCCTCCTCAGCAGGGGCTTCGGAGAGGAGAAGGCAGTAAGACTGGTGCTCGCCCCGCCCGACGCGCCCCCGGAACTGGTGGAGCTGCGCCAACCCGAAACGTTCCGCCCCCTCCACCAACATGACCGTCGCATTAGACACGTCAATGCCCACTTCCACCACCGAGGTCGCCACCAGGATGTCCAGCTCCCCCCGCACGAAGGCGGCCATGATCTGCTCCTTCTCGCCGGGGCGCAACCGCCCGTGCAGCAATCCCAGTCGCAGATCGGGAAAAACCTCCTTCTGCAGCCGTTCGTGTTCGTCCACCGCCGCCCGCGCTGCGATCTTCTCCGATTCCTCGACCAGTGGGTAGACGATAAAGGCCTGCCGTCCCTGTTGTACCTGGCTACGAATGAAGCTGTAAGCTCGCTCGCGCTCACGGGAACCCAGAACACGGGTCTCGATGGGCCGGCGGCCCGGCGGCATCTCGTCCAACACGGAGACATCCAAATGCCCCCAGACGGTCAGTTCCAGAGAACGAGGGATAGGAGTGGCCGTCATCACCAGGAGGTGCGGATTGTAGCCCTTCTGGCGCAACGCGCCCCGCTGCTCCACGCCAAAGCGGTGCTGTTCGTCAATCGTCACAAAAGCCAGGTCGGCGAACGTCACATTCTCCTGGATCAAGGCGTGGGTGCCCACGACGACCTGGAGTGAGCCACCGGCCAGGCCGGCATAGATCTCCTCCCGTTCCTCTCTCTTCGTGCTGCCCGTGAGCAAGCGCAGCGTGGGATGGGGTTCCGGGAAAGCAGCGAAAAGCCGTTGCAGGCTCTGGGCGTGTTGCTCGGCGAGGATTTCGGTGGGAGCCATCATGGCGGCCTGGCAGCCGGAGGCCGCCGTCACAGCCATGAGGAGCGCGGCAATGACGGTTTTGCCGGAGCCGACATCCCCTTGTAAGAGGCGATTCATCGGTTCCCCGGAAGCCATGTCCCCTAACTCCTCGTCCAGCGAGCGCTGCTGCGCTGCCGTCAGGGTGTAAGGTAACGCCGCGAGCAGTGCTGCTAAGTAGTCCGGCGCCGGCTGAATTCGCCGGCCCGGCTGGGATTTCCACTGGCGCTTCTGCCGCAAGAGTCCCAGCTGCAGAGCCAGTACTTCCTCGAAGGTCAACCGCTGCCGAGCCGCCCGGAGCTGTTCCTGGTTATCCGGCAGGTGAATCCCCCACAGCGCGCGCTGCAAGGGATCAAGGTGTTGCGCCTCCAGGAGAGCCGGCGGCAGCGGGTCCGCTATCCGCGCGGCCCAGGCAGAAAGGGCGCGCTTCACGACTTGTCGCATCCAGCGTTGGGTCAACCCCTCGGTCGAGGGGTAGATGGGGACAATGCGCGCCGTGTCGAGGTCGCTCCGCCCCACCACCTCCCACTCCGGCGAATTCATGGTCAGCCGCCCCAGATACTCGTCCACCTTGCCGCTGACTACGATTTGCATCCCGCTTTTAATGCGTCCTTCAAGGTAGCGCTGGTTGAACCAGGTCACTTCCAATGTCCCCGTCTCATCAGAAAGGATGGCGCGGAAGAGATAACGCCCGCTCCGGGTCTGACGACCACCGGCCTCCCAGACCGTAGCGATGACGCTCACCCGCTCGCCATACTGCAGGCGATCTATTGTTTTGAGCTGCGAGTAATCCTCATAACGGCGCGGGTAGAAAAAGAGCAGCTCGCGGATGGTGCGCACGCCGAGTTTTTCCAGGAGTTGCGCTCGTTTGCCGCCCACCCCCGGCAACAGGTTCACCGAGGCGTTCACGCCCCGGCCGTCCGCCGCCGGCGCACGCCGGGGCGCAGAAGTGGAAGTGGACACAGGAGCGCGCTTGATCTCTCTTGCCGGTTCTACAGCCTGTGCGGCCGGGGTCGCGTCGAGTACCTCCCGGAGCAAACGCATGGCTTCCTGTCGCCCTTCCGGCTGCAAGGTGCTGTAGGCCTGCAAACGCTGAGTCACATCCTCGACCCAGGTCTCGGCGGCAGTCCCGTACATCTGCAGGGCCTGTTTGTGCCAGGTGCCGGCATAACGAGCCAATCCCCCGGCCACAGCTTTATCCTGGAATTTGTAATCTTCCGCCTCTAACTTGAGGATCTTCCGCAAAGTTTCACAAGGATTAATCATAAACACTCCCCATCTCTCTGACATCAGAGAGAGCAAATTTCAGTATCTGCTTCGAAAATAAGTTAGTGACTGGTAACCGGTGATTAGTGATTGGTGCGGCTCAGCGTCCCAGCGTCTCAGCAACTGCTGCATCGAAAATAAACGATCCGTAGTAGCGACTTCAGTCGCTTGCGGCGCTGAACGACTAAAGTCGTTACTACAAGTCATTTTCATCCTTGGTGGTGTGTAAACACTCGTGACAACTTCTCAATATTTGGGCGCAGCTCGGGCCGATCTCGCAGCCTGAACCACGGCCACCCCCACGGCGTCTGGGCCTACGTGGGTGACAAAGGTGGGGCCTGCTTCGACCACCAGGAGCTCACCCGCTGGGGCATAGGGGTGCAGCGCCGCGCGCACCCGCTCCAATATCTGGGGAGCCGGACGACTATGCAACAGAACCAGCCGCTCCAGGGGAGCCGCCTCAGCAACCCAACGCTCCAGCCACTGCAACGCCCGGCTATAGATGCGGACCTGCCCCAGCAAGCGCGCCTCCCCTTCGCTGAAGATGATCAGCGGCTTCACCTGCAACAGATCTCCCGCCCAGGCCCGTGCCCAGCCCACCCGGCCCCCACGCCGTAGATGCTGTAGAGAAGCCAGCACCCCCACGACGAAGGTTCGCCGGCGCTGGCTGGCAACCAGCGCGGTGATCTCCGCCACGGTCGCCCCGTTGACAGCCGCTTCTGCTGCCGTGATGGCCAGCCAACCGCTGCCCATGGAGACTTGTCCCGTCTCCAAAATGTGAACCCGCGCTTTCTCAAGCCGCGCCGTGGCCATTTGAGCGTGTCGCCCCAGGCTACTCAGCGACGAGGCCATGAACAACGCGATGATCTCCTCGGCCCCTTCCGCCGCCAACGTCTGGTAGAAATGCAAAATCTCGTCGGGGGAAGGCGCAGAGGTCTGGGGCAACGGCCCGTCCTGCTTCAAACTCTCGTAGAATTGGTCGCGGTCTAAAGTTTCATCATCACGATGACTCTGCCCGCCGCTAAATATCTGGACGGGCACAACCGCGATCCTCAAACGGTGCGCAATCTCCGGCGGTAAATCGGCGACGCTGTCGGTAATGATACGGACCCGGCCAGACATGGCTACGGACGCCCAGGCCCCTCGTAAATCACCATCCCCATACCGTTGGGGCCGATATGTGAGGTGAGGATCGGGTCGTAGATGATCGCCGGGAAGTCGCGGTTCGGCAACACCGGCTCCAGCCGGCTTCTCAGACTTGCTAATTCGGCAAACGACGCCTCGCTCCCGCTGTGGAAGATGACCAAATCCTGAATACGGGTAAACTCCGAGGCGAACTCTACCAGCTTATCCAGCGATTTCTCCGGCGCGCGGCTCTTTTCCTGAGGGATAATCGCCCCATCCTCGATGACCAGGAACGGATGAGTATTCAGCATCGAACCTAAGATCGCCTGCATGGCGCTGAGTTTCTTGCTGCGATAGAGGTAATCTAAAGTGTGGGTGATCATCACCACGTAGATGCGGGGAATCATGCCTCGCACGCGCCTGATCACCTCCGGTAGCGGGAGTTCCCCTTCCTGCAGAAGCTCTCCGGCATGCTCCACCAGCAATCCCAACCCCACGGAGATCGTCTGTGAATCTAAAATCGTAATATCACAGCGCCCCATGAAGTCTCGCGCCGCGATCTGAGCGTTGTTCAGCACGGGGCTGAGGTGCTCAGAAGAGAGGATCAGCAACATGCGATTGGTGCGGTATAATGTGCGCTCAAAGACAGCGCGGAAATCATCCGGCGTAGGGCCTACGATCTCCACCAGCGCGCGCTCCTGCGCCAGATATTCCAGCAGTTCGATGTGTCCCTGCGCCTGCTGGTCATACATGAATAGCTTATCTGCCGCTTGAGCCACGATCGGCAGGGAGATAACACCCAATTCGCGCAAGCGCGCGGCAGGGAGATAGGCGGTACCGTCGGTAATCAGTTGCACGTGATTCACTGCCGCGCCTCCATACAAGTAAACAAATGAGCAAATGACAAATGACAAATGGCAAATGACAAATGACGAATGAACAAATCACCCGAATGCCGATGGGAGTATTTCAAGAGGGCGCTCACTCCAGCGAGAGCAGGTAGGGATAATGGGGTTGCCCGCCGTAGAGCACCTCAAACTCCAAGTCAGGATATACCTGCGCCAGGGTCTCAGAGAGCGCGGCCGCCCGTTCCTCTGTGACTCCTGCACCGCGATAGATAGTCACCAGCTCCTTATCCTCAAAGTCTGCTTGCGCCAGCAACTCCTGCGCCACATCTTCAAAGGAATCCCCGGCAGTCACTAACGCACCGTTGAGCAGACCGATCGCATCGCCCTCCTGCACGTCCACGCCGTTGATTTGAGCATTACGCACCGCGCGGGTCACCTCACCGGTCGTCACTTCCTTCGCCGCGCGCAACATCGCCACCATGTTACCGTCCAGCGTGGCCTGCTGATCCAGGGCCAGCAAGGCGCCAATTCCCTGCGGCAGACTCCTGGTCGGCACGACCGCGACCTGTTTGTCACTCATCTCGGCCGCCTGCTCAGCCGCCATCACGATGTTCTTGTTATTGGGCAACACGATGGCCTTGTCGGTGGTCAACTGATCGAGGGCCTGCAGAATATCCGCCGTGCTGGGATTCATCGTCTGCCCCCCCTGAATCAGCTCCGTGGCGCCCAGGCTGCGAAACACTTCTCCCAGGCCCTCACCGGCGACGACCGCCACAATGCCGATGCGCTGCTCTTCCCTCTCGATGAGCACTGCCGGAGGCTCCAGCCCCGGCCCGATGATCGGATGTTCATCCCGCCCCGAGATGAACTCCTGGTATTGAGCCTGCATGTCCTCCACGACCACATCCCGCAACGAACCGCACTGCGCGCCATAGCTAATGGGGATACCGGGGTCTGCGACGTGGACGTGTATCTTGACGGTGCGGGAATCTCCCACCACCAGTGGACAATCCCCCAGCGACTCAATATTCACACGGATGTCGTCCACAGCCAGGTCACGACCGGTGATGATGAACTGCACGTCGTAGGGATAAGCGCTATCGAACTGCAACCCCTCAATCCCGGCGTGAGGATGAGCTACCTCTGGAGCCAGGTCCACCACCTGAGTCAAGCGTCCTCGCTCCTCGACAGGCAACCCTTGCATGTGGCGCCACATGCCCTCCAGGATGACGACCAGTCCCTGTCCACCGGCATCCACCACCCCGGCCTGCCGCAACACCGGCAATAAGGCCGGGGTACGCTCCTCGGCGGACTTGGCCCGCTGCAGCATACGCTCAAGGATCACACGGAGATCCGTGGTCTCCTGGGCGATCTCTTGCGTCTCGTCGGCCACCTCTCGAATCACCGTGAGTATCGTTCCCTCGACGGGTTTCACAACTCCTTTGTAGGCGGTCTCTGCAGCCTGCCGCATCGCGTCCACCAGGTCGGCGGCATCCATACGAGACTTGTGATCCAGGCTCCGGGCGAGACCACGCCAGATCTGCGAGAGGATCACGCCGGAGTTACCACGCGCCCCCATCAAGGCTCCGTGGGCCACTTTGCCGGCGATCTCCCCGATGTTATCGTCGCGGAGATTCTCAATCTCATTCCAGGCTGAAATCATCGTCAGCACCATGTTCGTCCCTGTGTCACCATCAGGTACCGGGAAAACGTTCAAGGCATTGATCATAGCCTGATGCTGGCGCAGCCAGGAAAGGGCCGCTCCTACCAGCGTCCTGAGTTCCTGCCCGTCCAGGGTCACGTGTGCCTCGGATTGCTGCTGTTTAGCCACAATAAATCCCCCCCCTAATCCATGTCGCTGACCCGCAGCGCCTGTACGTGAACATTGACTGCTTCGACGGGCATCTCCAACGCCGTCTCCAACTGGTAGCGTACCACGTGTTTCACGCTTTCCGCCACCGTGGTGATGCGGGTTCCATATTCTACCACCACGTAGAGATCAATGGTGATTTTACCGTTACGAACCTGCACCTCCACGCCGCGTTTCCGGTCGGCAGAGAGAATGTCCACCAGACTGGTGGCGAAGTTCTTGGGCACGGTTCCCACCACGCCATAACACCTCTGGACAGCCTCGTCCACGATTGAAGCAATGGCTACCGGTGAAACTTCAATTCTCCCCTGAGGTTGTTGCTGTTCACTCATTTCTTATTCCTCCTGGTTGGTTGCATCTTTCGACCTTTGTGGTATGATAGCTTCCGTTATTGAAATACGCGAGGTGAAGCCATGGCAAAATGTGAAATCTGCGGCAAAGGTACGGCCTTTGGTCATAATGTCAGCCACTCCAAGGTGGCTACAAACCGGAAATTCCGACCCAATATCCAGCGGAAGCGGGTATTT
>JAUWHU010000205.1 GCA_030605705.1 Thermoflexia bacterium
ACAGAGGGACTCGTTGGTGAAGTTCTATCGGCACAATGTTCAAGATGTCCTGCGCGCCATCCGAGGCATAGCCGCCGGCGTGCCTGGCAATATAGGCCAGGGGGGCCGCCTCGCAGAGCAGGCGCATTTTAGGCTGGGGATGTTGAGGTTCACGGTACAGAGTGGGGTAGTAGAAAACCCCACCTTTCAAAATATTACGGTGGAAATCAGCGACCAGGGATCCCACGTAGCGGGTGGAGAGAGAAAGGGACGGGGACTCTTCTCCCAGCCCTTGCAGATAGCGCGTGTACCGCAGCACACCTGCGCTCCAGAAACGCTCGTAAGAGAGGTTGGTGCTGTAATACTTGGGCGCCTCCGGGATACGGATGTAAGGATGCGTGAGCAGGAATTCCCCCAAGGTCGGCTCCAACGTGAAGCCATGCACGCCGTTGCCGGTACTGTAAACCATCACCGTGCTGGAACCATAGACGATATATCCCGAGGCCACCAGCGCGCGCCCCGGCTGTAAACAATCTTCCAACGCTCCGTCTCTCCCCAGCGGCGTTTTGCGCTGGTAGATGCCGAAAATGGTACCCACGCTCACATTCACATCAATGTTAGAAGAACCATCGAGCGGGTCGAAGATCAGCACGTACTTCCCGTCCCGCATCGCCGGTGAGCAGACAACCGGTTCAGCCAGCTCCTCCGTCGCCATCACGGCGACCCGACCGGTATAGCTGTTCATCCGAATGAAAGTTTCGTTGGCGAAGACATCCAAATTCATTTGTTCTTCGCCCTGGACGTTGATCCGCCCCGCTTTGCCCAAGATGTCACTCAATCCCGCCCGGTGGATTTGCTGCGCGATCAGTTTCGCGGCCAGCGCAATGTCGTAGAGCAGGTTCGTCAGCACACCCGTCGCTTCAGGGTGTTCTCGTTCCTGTTCCAAGATATGTCGTTCAATGGTGATCAGGTTTGAATACATTCCATTTCTCCAGCCGTGATTTGTGACCGGCGTTACCCTGATCTTTCAGCGTTATGCGCCGAAATAGGGAAGCCATTAGCAGGCGGGATAACGAGATATGGGGATCGTTAGTGGCAACTTCAGTCGCTCCAGTCTTGCCTTGGACGACTAAAACGCGATTTGGAAATCGGGGTCAGCAAAATTGCCAATGTCCAGTAAAAGAATTGGGTGATAGTAATCAAATAACCAGTAAAGTGGCTTTTCAGCGGTGCATGTAGCAACCCGGACGTGGATAAACAACTACTCACAGTATAATACAGCGCGGCAAGGCCGCAAATGGCAAATGTGTAAATGAGTCTACTGAAAAAACCGAAATCTTCAACGCAGAGGCGCAAAGGAAATTAAATGGTAGATCAAGATTTATTTAGTCAAAGGTCTCGATTTTCAAAAATATTGAAGCATCGTTCAAGAATCTCTGCGCCTTGGCGTTATGGGCACTGCCTGCCCATTACACGGATTACACTGATTTTTTACTTTTTTCTGTGCTAATTCGTGAAACTTGTCCTGAGTCTCCGAAGGATCCGTGGTTAATTTTAACGCGACCACGCGAATTCCCAAGGAGCCACAAAATTTCATACCTCAGCCCAGCGACTGCACAAACCACCACGTCAAAATGCCGGCCCAGAGGAGGGAATCCAAACGATCGAAGGCCCCGCCGTGGCCGGGGATCAGTTTCCCGGAATCTTTGACGCCGACCTCGCGCTTGATCATCGAGACGAAAAAGTCACCCAGTGGCGTCAGTGCCGCCAGCAACCCTCCTAACCACAAGCCGCGCCAGGGGGTCAGGGTAAGGGGCTGCCCCGCCACCCAGGGCCAGAGAGTCCCTAGTAGATAACCGCCCAAAAGCCCGGTGACGATCTCAGCCGCGTACCCCTCCCAACTCTTGCCGGGGCTGATGTGCGGCGCGATCTTGTGACGGCCCCACTTGCGTCCCACGAAATACGCGCCTGAGTCCGCGATCCAGATGCCAGGGAGCGCTGTCAATATCCACCACAGGCCATCAGGCAGAGCACGCAGGCGCAGCAGGTAAGCCCCACCGATTCCCAGGTAGAGTCCGCCGGCCAGAGTCAAGGCCCAGGTCGCCGTAGGGTCTTTATCGTCGCAGTGTAAGAGCTGCCACGCGCACCCCACCAGCATGATGAGCGGCAGTCCGATTTCCAACCACCGGCTATCCGGCCAAATCACGGCGGCCAGCCAGAGCAGAATAGTGGCCCAGAGCAGCGACAGGGAAAGTTTGTATCCTTTGCGGTGCAACATCTGGATGTATTCCAGGCCGGCCAGCAGCACGGCGACGGCAATTCCCCCCCGGAAAAGCCACCCGCCCCAAAGGATAAGCCCCAAGATCACCGGCAACAGGAGGGCAGCACTGAGGACTCGAAGTTTCATGCGGTAACGCCTCTACGAGAGGGAGGGAGAGAATAGAGAATGGTGAATAGAGCAATCCTTATGCCGGGCGGATGCCGCCATAGCGACGCTCGCGGTGGGCGAAGGTCTCCAAAGCTTTATAGAACTCGTCCTTATCAAAATCCGGCCACAGCACCGGCGTCACGTAATACTCGGCGTACGCGCCTTGCCAGATCATGAAATTGCTCACCCGCATCTCCCCACTGGTGCGAATGATCAGATCGGGATCCGGTTGGCCGGCGGTGTAGAGATGCGCGGCGAACACTTCTTCGGTGATCGCTTCAGGGGGAATCCCCTCGCGCACGATATCGCGCACGGCGGCGATGATTTCCTGCCGCCCTCCGTAATTGAATGCAATGTTCATGATCAATCGCTCGTTGTGCTGTGTTTGCGCTGTGGCAGTGCGGAAACACTCCTGGATGTCCGGGGGTAAGTTCTCCCAATTCCCCATGTGCCTCAATTGCACGCTGTTTGCATCCAATTCGTTGATCTCATTAGCCAACGCTTCTCTGAGCAGGTCAAGAATGCCGCTCACTTCTGACTGCGGTCGCTGCCAGTTTTCCGTGGAGAAAGCGTACAAGGTAACAATGGGAACCCCGAACTCGACGGCTGCACGCAGAATCCGGCGCACGTTCTCCATCCCGGCGCGGTGCCCGAGATGGCGGGGCAGGTTTCTCGCTTTGGCCCAGCGCCCATTGCCATCCATAATGAACCCTACGTGACGTGGTGTTCGGGAAAGAGAGGGGTAGGTTTTGAGATTATCACGGTCGCTCATCTAATCTCCAACATCCTGATGGGGCCACAAGCTGGTAACTTGGGACATTCTTACTGCGTTTTAGCCGGGGGGCAGGCGGGCTAAATCACCATGAGTTCCTGTTCTTTGCGACTACCGACTGCGTCCGCTTTCTCATTGAAGCGTTTGATCAACTTCTGTAGTTCATCCTGTCCCCGCTTCAAATCATCTTTGGAGATGAGTTTCTCGTTCTCGAAGTCCCGCATGTCCTCCAGAGTATCCCGGCGGATATTGCGCAAAGCGACTTTCGCTTCTTCCACGCGCCGCTTGACCACTTTCACCAAATCGCGACGCCGTTCCTCTGTAAGGCGCGGAACAGGGATGCGAATCACATTCCCGTCATTACTGGGATTCAAGCCCAAATCAGCCTGCAGGACCGCCTTGACGATGTTCCCAATGGAGCCGGGATCATAGGGACGCACGACCAACATCTGCGGCTCAGGGGCAGAGATGACGGCCAGCTGCTTGAGAGGGGTAGGAGCACCGTAGTAATTCACCATCACCCGCTCCACCAATGCCGGCGCAGCGCGACCAGTTCGCAGCCCCCGGAAATCATCCTCCAGTGACTTGATAGTCTTGTTCATCCGTGCTTCGGTCTCGCGCAATGAGTCCTTGATCATCTTCCTGCTCCTCTCTCGTACTTTTATCGCCCAATCAGGGTCCCGACGGTTTCGCCCAGCACGGCCCGTTCCAGGCTGTTACTCTCCCACATGTTCAACACAATAATGGGCAGGTCGTTATCCATACAGAGAGTGATCGCTGTGGAATCCATCACCCCTACCCGCAGATTGATCGCTTCCAGGTGTGTGAGTCGCTCAAAACGTCGCGCCTCGGGGTTTTGTTGCGGATCTTCACTGTACACTCCATCCACTTTGGTAGCCTTGATGAGCAGCGCCGCGCCGATCTCCGCAGCTCGGAGGGCCGCGGCCGTATCTGTGGTGAAGTAGGGATTGCCTGTGCCCGCCCCAAAGATCACTACCCGCCCCTTTTCCAGGTGACGGATGGCCCGCAGGCGAATGTAAGGCTCGGCGATGGCCCGCATCTCGATAGCGGTCTGCACGCGGGTGGCTACTCCCTGACGTTCCAGCGCGTCGGTCAGCGCCAGAGCATTCATCACGGTAGCCAACATCCCCATTTGATCCGCGGTTGCCCGGTCCATCCCGTGCGCCAGACCATCACGCCCACGCCACAGGTTGCCGGCGCCGATGACGATCCCTATCTCTACCTCCAACGCGTGGAGTGGCGCGATCCTGGCGGCGACGGCGTCAACTCGATGTGGATCAATGCCGAAACCACGGGGACCGGCAAGCGATTCCCCCCCGATCTTCACCACCACCCGTCGATACTGCGGTCCGGCCATGTTTTCCCTCCAGCAAAAAGTCTGGAGGCTTAAGCCTCCAGACCCTCTCCCAGTTCAAAGCGGGCAAAGCGCCGCACTACAATGTTCTCGCCCATCTTAGCGATCGCGCTCTTGAGAATTTCGTCAATGGTGTGTTCATCATCACGGATGAAGGCTTGCTCCAGCAGACAGGCTTCGGTGTAGAATTTCTTCAAACGGCCTTCTACAATCCGTTCGATGATTTTCTCCGGTTTGCCCTCTTCCAAAGCCTGGGCGCGATAGAGCACGCGCTCGTGCTCCAGCACCGACTCAGGCACATCCTCTCGTTGGACGTAACGTGGAGACATCGCCGCGACCTGCATGGCGATATCGCTCACTAATGTCTGGAATTCCTCCGTGCGGGCCACAAAATCGGTCTCGCAGTTCACTTCGACCAGAACGCCAATACGCCCACCGGCGTGGATATAGGAAGCGACCTGGCCGTCTTTGGCCTCGCGGGACATACGCTTGGCCGCTTTGGCCAACCCCTTCTCCCGGAGATGGTCCACCGCTTTGTCAAAGTCGCCTGCGGCGATCTCCAAAGCTTTGCGGCAGTCCAGAATGCCGGCGCCGGTCGCCTGTCGCAGCTCTTTAACCATCCCAGCTGTGATTTTCATGCGTTCGGTTCCCCCTGACTCTCAGGTGCAGCTTCGTTCTCGGCGGGCGTTTCCACCTCTACCGTTGGCTCTGTCACCGGCTGTTCGGCCTCGGTCACAGCTGCCTCGGCGACCACAGGCGTCTCGTCCTTATCGCTGAACTGAATTTGGCGCAGGCGGGCCAGCGTTTCGGCGCTGAGATACTTCTCGTCCTCAGCCGTGTAGAGTTCCTCTTCCGGGGCGGCCTCTTTGCGCAGGGCTATGCCTTCCAGCACGGCATCCGCTATCTTCGACGTCATCAAACGGATGGCGCGGATAGCATCGTCGTTGCCGGGGATCACGTAGTCAATGAGCCGGGGATTACAGTTGGTATCCACCACCGCGACGATGGGAATACCTATCCGGTCGGCTTCGGTGACGGCAGTCATCTCGGTACGAATGTCAACGACAAACACCGCTCCGGGCAACTTCTCCATATCCTTGAGACCGCCCAGCCGCATGTTTAATTTATCAATCTCACGGGTGAGTAAAAGCGCTTCTTTTTTGGAAAGCAGGTCGAACTCGCCGGTATCGCGGCGGGACTCCAAGGTTTTGAGATGATCAATCCGCGCTTTGATAGTCTGCCAGTTCGTGAGGGTTCCACCCAGCCAGCGCTGGTTGACGTAGGGCATTCCGCAACGGGTCGCTTCCTGCACGATGGTTTCCTGCGCCTGGCGCTTGGTGCCGACGAAGAGCACCTTGTCTCCTTTAGCCACAGCCTCGCGCACAAAGGCATAAGACTTCCCCAACGCCCTGACCGTCTGCTGCAAGTCAATGATGTGGACGCCATTGCGTTCCGTGTAAATGTAGCTGGCCATCTTGGGGTTCCAGCGCCGGGTACGATGTCCGAAGTGTACTCCGGTTTCCAACAACTGCTTCATTGTGACAATAGCCATGAACTTCACATCCTCCTAATTTTGTTATAAACCTCCGCCGCCTTCATCCCGCGCGAGAACCGGGGAATTTCCCCAGCACATCCCTTACAGTCCAGCGACGTGTGTTTTTGGACATAGTCTAGTAGAAAATTATACTATAAAACCTTGCAGGCGCAACCTTCCGGTGAAGGCGGATACGGTTCAGGATTAAGGTGAGATTTTACGGCGGGGGCGCTGGTATCTTCTCAATATTTGGGGGCAGCTCAGGCCGGTCTGTGGCTCGGTCAGCGTAGTTTGGGGCGAAAGTCCCCAATGAGACCGACCACAGCTATTTACCACTACTTATTGAGAAGATACGCTCGCAGCCCCCGTCCCCGGGGGCGTCTGGGGACTGTACAACAGCCGGCCTTGTCCTTTTACCGGGCGTCCCGCTCCTCCTCGACCCAGTCGCTCAACACCTCCCTGGCGCGGGCGAGCCGCTGGAGAGTAGTCTTGCGGCCTAAGGCCTCCAGACATCCGAAGAGAGGCGGCGCGACTTTCTTGTTGCTGGTGGCAACGCGCACGATGTTGAACAATTGCCCGGCCTTGAGGCCCAGCTCCGTGGCGAGCTGGCGCATTTGCGGCTCCATCGTCTCCGCGTCGAAATCCACCAGGCGGCCAAGAAAGGCGTGAACTGCCCGCAGGGCTGCCAGGCTTTCCTCGGCGGTCATCTTTTTGCCGATCAGACTGGCAGCTGGCGGCGTCTCAATGTCGTTGAAAATGAAGTCGGTCAGCAGCACTACGTCCCGCAGCGTCTTGAGTCGTTCCTGAACTAACGGCACCAGCGTCTCTAAAGTGGGCAACACTTCGGTGGGTACGGGCGTAGGGATCATCCCAGCCTGTTGCCAGAAGGGGATGAGCTGTTGCAACAGCTCTTCGCGGCTCATGGCGCGGATGTAGACGCCATTCATCCAGTCCAACTTGTCGTAGGAGAACACAGCCGAGGCTAAGTTGACGTGCGTGATATCGAAACGCTCCAGGAGTTCCTCCCGGCTGAAAATCTCCTGTTCCTCGCCCTCGCCGGGCGACCAGCCGAGCAGCGTCAAGAAGTTGAAGAGCGCGTCCGGCAGATACCCTTGTTTGCGGAAGTCGGCGATGGAGACCGCGCCGTGTCGCTTGGAGAGCTTCTTGCCGTCGGTGCCTAACACCAGCGGGACGTGAGCGTAGATCGGCGGTTTCCATCCCAGAGCCTGGTACAGCAAAACCCGCTTGGGCGTGCTGGAGATCCAGTCATCGCCGCGCATGATGTGGGTGATACCCATCGTATGGTCATCCACGACCACGGCTAAGTGGTAGGTGGGGAAACCATCGCTCTTGAGCAATACCTGATCGTCAATCAAACGATTCTCGAAGATGATGTCTCCCCTGAGGGAATCGTGGACGGTGGTCGTACCCTCGCGGGGTACCTTGAGCCGGATCACGTGAGGTTCGTCGGGAGAGATGGCGTCAGGCGGCAGATTGCGGCAATGCCCATCGTACATGGGCGTCTCGACGCGGGCGCGCTGCTCCTCGCGGACACGCTCCAGCCGTTCGGGCGTGCAATTGCAACGATAGGCCCAGCCCTTCTCAATGAGCTCCTCAGCTTTCTCCCGGTAAAGCTCCACCCGCTGCGATTGGACGTAGGGACCGTACGGACCGCCGATATCGGGGCCTTCATCCCAATCCAGGCCCAACCAGCGCAGGCTATCTTTGATCACCTTCACCGCATCGGGGGCGTAGCGGCGGCGGTCGGTATCCTCGATCCGCAGAATGAACTTACCGTGGTGCTGGCGCGCGAAGAGCCAGTTGAACACCACCGTGCGAATATTTCCAATGTGTGGTTGCCCCGTAGGACTCGGAGCGAAACGGACACGGACGGTCATAAGATCCTCCCTCACCCAGTTTTATAGCGAGCAGTAATCACTTAGAACTCCAATGGCTTCTGGCGCATGGAGACGCTTTGCACTAAACCCAGGCCGATATAGGCGACGACTAACGCGCTGCCGCCGCTGCTGATGAAGGGCAGGGGCAGCCCGGCGACAGGCAGCAAGCTCAGGTTCATTCCTAAGTTGACGATCAATTGGTAGAAAATGTAGGTCATCACGCCCACGACGATGAGCTGGCCCGTGGCATCGCCGGCATTAGCCGCGATGCGCAGGAGCCGCCAGAGTAGCAATCCAAAAAGCCCCAGCATCAACGCGGCCCCGACGAACCCCAGTTCCTCGCAGATCACCGAGAAAATGAAGTCGGTGTGGCGCACCCGCAGAAAGTGCAGCTGGCTCTGCGTGCCAGAAGCGAATCCCTTCCCCCACAGCTTCCCCGATCCAATGCTGATGAGTGCCTGGTCGAGGTTGAATTGCGCCCACGGATCGCGGGTGGGTTCCAGAAAATTGTAAATCCGGTTTTGCATGTACAGAGGCAAGTGCGGCAAGAGCAAAGGGACGGTGAGCGCGCCGCCAAGTCCCACGCCTCCGAGGTAGCCCAAATTCATGCCAGAGGTGAAGACCAACGCGGCCCACACCGCTCCGTACAGCGTGGCGGTGCTCAGGTTGGGCTGCTGGTACACCAGAAAGGCCGCCAGACCACTCGTGAGCAGCGAGAGCACGAATTCCTGCACGCCGGGAGGATTGGGGGCATTGCGTGAGAGCAGGCTCGCCTGGCTGATGCCTAACATGAGCAGCGCCGGAAAGGCTGGTTGGATGGAGATGCCGCCGACGAAGATGAAGCGACGCACATCCCCAATCTCGCTTTCGCCGAACAATAATGTGAGACCCAGCGTTGCTAACGTCAGGATGTAGAGCGGCCATTGGAGGCTTTCTAACAAGCGATAGTTGATGAGAGAGGTGAGGAACATCAATGCCAGACCGACTGCCGCGTAGATCACTTGCTTGCGCCAGGAGTCAACCAGGTCTTCCGAGCCGCGCGTGGCGCTGTAAATCATGGCTACCCCGATCACTGTCAGGGCCAGAGCGATGAGCAGCAGCTTCCAATCGAAATAACGCCAGGGAGACTTCCGCATGGGAATTTGCCTCTAACCGCGCGATCTCGTGATGGGGCGCAAGGGAATGTCGGCGACCAGGCGGGTTTCATGCTGATCACGGGTGAGTTTGACTTCCACTTTCTCAGGGTCCACATCCAGATGTCGGGAGATGACCTTGATAAGCTCATCTTTCAGGATCTCCAACATACCGGGGGAGATATTGGCGCGGTCATGTGCCAGGACCAGACGCAACCGCTGCTCCGCGACCTCTTTCCCCGATGACCGACGACCACGAAACCAGTCCAGGAGCCGCATAATTTTCCCCTTCAGACCTCCGAGGTCTACAAATCCGACTCGCAGTAGTGAAATTCCAGTCTTGGTAAATACCTTGACAGGCAAAATCTGTACCAAGATCGCAGACCAGAAGGTCCGCCGACCTTCGGCCTCGGAGGTCTACCCTGTTTTAGTATGCCCCAAAGAGTCGTTTTAAAAACGATGGGGCTTTCAACGGCAGGAAGGGGACATCCTCCCCTTGCAAGCGACGAGCGATGTTGCGGAACACTTGCCCGGCCACCGATTTTTCATCCAATACCACTGGGCGACCACGATTCCCGGCGGCTAAGATGCCGACGTCCTCCGGGACGATGCCGATCAGACCAATGGCCAGCAGGTCCACGACGGAGTTGGCATCCAACATCTCGTTACGTCGCACCAGGGCGGGCTTCAGCCGGTTGATAATGAGGCGAGCGGGCACGTGGCCATCGGCTTCCAGCAGGCCGATGACCCGGTCGGCATCGCGGACGGCGGCGACTTCGGGATTGGTGACGATGAGAACCAGGTCGGCAGGTTTGACGGCGTAGCGAAAGCCATGTTCGATCCCGGCCGGCGAGTCAATGATCACGTAGTCGGCAATCTCGGCGGCCTGGTGGGCGATGCGGTCCATATCCGCCTCGGTGATGGCGCTTTTGTCGCGGGTTTGGGCAGCCGGCAATAAGCGCAGCGTACGGAGACGTTTATCGCGCACCAACGCCTGCGGCAAGGTGCAGCGTCCCTCGACCACATTGATAATGTCGTAGACGATGCGATTTTCCAGCCCCAGCATGACATCTAAGTTACGCAGACCGATGTCCGCATCCATGCAAATCACGCGCTGACCCAACAGCGCCAGGCCCAATCCTAAGTTAGCGGTGACGGTCGTTTTCCCCACACCGCCCTTGCCCGAAGAAATCGTGATGATCTTGCCTCTCATATTATCCTTTGGCCGTCCACGGTCTGGCGATAATGACGCCATCCTCTATCCGCGCCACTTCCGGTTGGGGATGACGGCGTCGCTGCTCCGGTGCGCGGCTGATGACGCCCGCGATCCGCAGTTGTGCCGGGTTCAAGTCCAGGGCGCAAACGACCGTCGTTTCATCTCCCATAGCGCCGGCGTGAAGCACCCCGCGCGCCCGGCCCCAAATGACGATATTCCCACCGGCGATCACCTCAGCTCCGGGGTTGACATCTCCCAGCAGGGTGACATCGCCGGGGGTGTTGAGTCGCTGGCCGGAGCGCAGGGTGCGCCGCGCGAAGATAGTCTCCGGCGTCCCTATTTCAGCCGCCGGTGTGGCCGTTCCCGGTAGGCGGGTACGAATGCCGTGCGCGCGGACCAGGCGTTGCGTCGCCTCGTCAACGCCCAGAACGACCCACAATTCCATCTCGTGACGTTCAAGCAGGTCACGCAAAGCGATGAGGTCATCCTCGGTGAAAGTGTGGCCTTCCAGTTCCAGAATCACCCGGCCCCCACGGAAAAAATCCGCCGTATCCTGGAGCGCGTATTCCAAAGCATTGAGGATAACATCCCAGGACTGCGCCTGTGGTTTGAGCAGCAACCCTTGAGGAGTTCCCTTTAAGGCTATCGGCATCTGCTTCATAAGTGGAGGTCATTATAACCTAGCGCGGCAGAGTCGCAAATCTACAAGGGGTGATTGGTGAACAGAGAATAGAGAATGGAGAATGGAGAATAGAGAATGGTGAATGCAGACACAAACGCCACACGCCATACAAAAAAGCCCCGTCGCTGGGATAGGAACGGGGCTGCTGCATTTGATTGCATTGGGACAAAAGCCGCACATGCACTGCTCCCAGCCCCCGTCTCGGGGGCGTCTCCCGAGCAAGTTTCCTCGTCAACCCGCCCCCGGGGACGGGGGCTTAGAGCGTTTGGGGGCAGACGTGTCACTTCTGCCACAGTGCATTTGATTATGGGATGGCTAACGTTCCTCCGGTTCCGGCTGCGCCAGCCGTTCCAACGGCGCCTCTTCTTCGCAGGCCATACACCGCGCCATGTTCTTGCGTCCCTCGACCAGCAAACCACCACAGGCGGGACAGGGTTGCGCAAGGGGTCGCTTCCACGAAGTGAGCTCACATTCCGGCCAGTTGGAGCAACCGTAGAAGGTGCGGCCTTTCTTGGTGCG
>JAUWHU010000590.1 GCA_030605705.1 Thermoflexia bacterium
CGGAGCTGGACATCCGCGTGCTCATCCCCGGCCACGGGCAACCCACCAGCGACCCGGCGGAGATTCGCGCCCGGCTCGCCACAGATCGCGCCTACTTAGCCGAGATACGCGCGCGCGTCGCACAGGCGGTAGCACAGGGAAAAAGCGTGGCAGAAACTGTGGCACTCTGCGACGACATGACCTTCCGCCATCCCGCCGAGAATCGCGGGCCGCATCGCCTGAACGTCGAGAGCGCGTACCTGGAGCTGGGCGGCGAGGCCGATCCGACCGAGGCAGGGTGGAACCAGGAATGGAATGAGTGACCTGACTACCCAACGCATTTCATCCTACCGGGCAGAAACGTACCGCCTGACCCATCGCGTCACGACGCAAGAGGAAGCCATCGCCTTTGTCAACGAGCGCGGCTTCACCTTCTTCTGGCCCATCAAAAACGTGACTCTGCCCAGCCTGTGGGTCGCCGTCGCCGGAGACCGCCCCGTCCCCAACGAACACGACGATCCGGGCATGGTCACCTGGGGATGGAAGGACTCGCTGCTGGGGGAGCGCCGCTGGTACTACGCCAAAGTGCTGCGCAAAAGGGCCACCTTCATCGCGTTGGAGATGGCGCCGTATTTCTACGCCCTATCCGCGAACTACGGTTCGCCGGAAGAGGATTACCTGGACCAATACCGGCGCGGGGAATTGACACAAGCAGCCAAAACCATCTACGAAGCGCTGCTGCACGAGGGGCCGCTGCACACCATCGCCCTGCGCAAGGCCACTTTCATGGGTGGGAAAAAGTCCGCCTATCGCTTCGAGCGCGCATTGGCAGAGCTGCAGGCGGATTTCAAGATTCTGCCGGTGGGAGTGGCGCGGGCCGGGGCGTGGCACTACGCCTTCACCTACGATTGTGTACATCGCCATTACCCTGACTTGCCGGAGCGTGCCCGGCCCATCGGGATCGCCGAGGCGCGACGCGCACTCATGGCCGCCTACTTCCGCTCGGTGGGGGCGGCGCAGGTCCGCGACGTGCTCAAAGTCTGCGGTTGGCCTCCCGACGATGTGGAACGAACGCTGGCGCAGCTGGCCGAAGCGGGCCTGGTGATACGCGGATTGGAACTTGCGGGGCAACGGCGCGAGTGGATCGCGCTGCCGGAACTGTGCCTGGAGCAAAAAGCCCCCGGCTAAGGAAAGCAGATTAAATAACTTCCCTGGCAAAGTAGGACACGGATTCTCACGGATAAAAACTGCTGAAAATCCGTGTTTATCCGTGAGAATCCGTGTCCCAAAAAACGACAACCCCAAGCGCTCATCCACTCCAGCAACGACGTACTTGCAATTAAAGGCCAATATCACAAAACCCTCTCCAATTCATCACAAGCTCTGTGTAATGATTGGGGAGCATCTTGAGGCAAGCTATGCGTGGGACAGATAGTGTCCGCAAGTCTTCTGGCATCAGAAATGCAATCTCTTACACGATAATGCCTTTTGTAGTAATTCTTGTAATCGGTTTTCTCGTTGACGACATCGCCCTCAACTATCGTTTCCTTCAAATACACCAACCATGTTTCGATATTTCTCTTTGGAATGAATAGAGCTATCTTTTCCCCACTTTGCCGCCGCTCAAGTTTTTCATCCTCCAACTTCTCGTCCAGTTCTCTCGAGCGCTCTGCTACAGTTCTGTCATCTGCATCAATGAAGACCGCTAACGCATGAGCTGCCCAATTGCGCTGAGCTAAAACACGATATGCCTTGACACGAGATGGATAATGCTCAAAGATATGCTCCCTCGCATCTCCTTTGCCGACAGGCATGGGTAAGAATCTGATGTTTCTAAAACCGCGTGCCTTGAAAAGTCCCCTGGCGAAAGCGCGGTGCTGCACGTCTTCATACAGAATTACAAGTTGCACCCGCCGTCTACTCATGAAGCCACCCGCTAGCCACAAGTTCTGAAGGCGGTAAGCCACTTTCGTCAGCCACCAGCCGCCTTACTCGAGTCGGCGTATGGACTTGACGATAAAACCAGCAACCGGCCGATGCGCCAAAGTAGTCTATCAATTCGGGATGATGAGAAATCAATAAAGTTTGAAGTGTACCCGCATCACAGAACTGTTCTACCAACATAAGCCAGGGCTGTATTTCTGGCAAGCTCACATAATTTTGAGGTTCATCTATACATATTGTGTAATCTTCAAACTGAGCATAATAAAGCAAAGTATACAAAGCTATTAACATGCGTTGTCCATCAGATAATTGACTGAAACGATAAAAATATTCTCCATTCTCACTGGAGAAAAATAGCCTCAGAATACGTTGCAACTCACCGGTTTTTACAAACTCAAAATATTCAAATCCAGGCAGAACTTCTCTGAGAGATTCTGTGATCTCGATAGCCTTGCCCTGGTTTTGATAAATATGGCGATACCAGGAAACAAAGTTCTGCATTCTATAATCTACTGAGGTTTCTTCAGCAATGCTATCTTCTGCCATCGAAGTAGGGTCAATTTGCACGATTATAAAGCGACCCAGACGCTCTCGAAACCAGGTTATATAAGTATTGTCAGGCCTCGCGGGAAGCGTAGCTACTGCTGATTGATTCCAATCGAAGGGATACTTGGGACCTTTGGTGTGGTCGTCATGATAAAGTTGAGCATTTCCTGACTCAAATTTCAAGAGAGGATTATCGTTAAACCATAGTTTCTCATAAGCAACCCTCGCTTTTTGCTTTGTTTCTTCATGCTCAATTGCTAATTCATACTTATACCTTCCCCCATTACCGGCAATTTCTAATGCAAAAGTATGGGTTAGCGATTTCTGCCAGATAGTCAAATCCTCAGGATTGAAAAGCGAGGTTACTTTGCCATTACCGGTGACCAGTTTTTGGATCTTTCTCAAAACGTGGAATACAGAGGACTTGCCGCTGCCATTCACCCCCATGAATAGGTTGATGTTGCCAACGTCAAGCTCGAAATTCTCCAAACATCTAAAATTATGAATGTAAATTCTCTTGAGCATGTGTTTCTCCCCCTAAATCTTTCCGCCAAAATGTACCTATTCGCCGGTGGTAACCACCCAGTCCTCACAGACGGATACGGTCAAGAGACCTGAAATGCCGAGGGGCAGCGAATTACCCTACAAGATTTGCGTCGTCCTGTGCGGCCACAGGTACCCAGGACTACGTCCGCTAGAATCATGGTTTGTCATTTGTCATTTGCACATTTGGCAATTTATCGCCAATATGCACCAGATCCCCTTCCTGCACGCCGGCCTGACGCAGAGCTGCGATGATGCCCTGGCTC
>JAUWHU010000346.1 GCA_030605705.1 Thermoflexia bacterium
ACCCTAAAGTTTTTACACGCTCTCAGGTCCGGCGGGGAATTGATCATTACTTTTTTGAACCATGATGATGAAAGACTCTCTTTAACAGTGCCATCTCAGCCAAAAGCACCTATACAAAAAGAAATTCAACTTTTCGAGCAGATTTGCCGGATTCAAGGTAAGTCTGGACGTATCATTAGAGTTCCAAATAATGGGATTACGCGTGAAGATGAACTTGCTATTGGCGAGCTTATGCAAATATTTGAATACGGGCGTACCAGCACTAAACATAATACAGTAACAGTGACTGGTAATAGAAAATTGCTAGAAGTGGTGTTAGACAATTTGAAAAGTGAATGCAACCCCATAATCTTCAGAGGGATTTTTCCTAAAAGTTTTGTTAAGCTATTTGGAAACGAAGTTAAAACCGGTCGTATGATAAGGACTGTTTCCGGTAAGGTTGAAATGTCTTCGAATGATATACAAGAGCTACTCTTTGTATTGGCTGAAGGCGAATCTGTACAAGTGAAAATCATTGATGCCGAAGTTGTAGAAGAATTTCCTGAAATTATTGAGAAAATTGAGTGGGACGCAGGCCCGATGATCGAGAGTGCCCGATGATGAATTATCGTGAGCGGGGCTAGCCGGATTCATCCGGCGTCGCTGCGTAGCGCGGGGTGTAATTGATCCCCGCGTGGGATGCGGGGCCGATGCTGGAACGTCCGATAATGAATCAACGTGCTCGAAGCCACGCCCCGTACACGGGGATAGCCGGATTAATCCGGCGTCGTTGCGTAGCGCGGGGACCGCAGGTGTCCCCGCGTGGGATCGGTGATCGCAGCCCAGAATGCCCAGGCATGAATGCCAGTGCTCGGAGCCACACCCCGTACACGGGGCTGCTTGATCCGGCGTCGTTACGTAGCGCAGGGACACCTGCGGTCCCCGTGCGGACTACTGCCTACCTATACCGCGTCCCGTGACGATAAGATACTGAAAACCATGAAACAACCCCAACTCACCGCCGTTATCCTGACGCTGAACGAAGCGCGCCACATCACAGATTGCATCGAGAGCCTGCGCTGGGCGGATCACATCCTCGTGGTGGATTCCTACAGCCGCGACGCGACGGTGTCACTGGCGCGACAGGCCGGCGCGGAAGTGCGTCAGCACCCTTTCGAGAACTATTCCACGCAGCGCAACGCCGCCTTAGCAGCCGCCGCGCCCGCCGAGTGGGTATTCTTCGTGGATGCGGACGAGCGCGCCACCCCCGAACTCGCCGCCGAAGTCCGGCGCGTCATCGCGGAACGCGCCGAGGTTGGCTGGTGGGTTCCGCGTCACAACTACATCTTCGGCCACCGGATGCGCGCCAGCGGCTGGTGGCCCGATCACCAGCTGCGCCTGCTGCGCCGCGATTGCGCCCGCTACGACCCCACCCGCGCCGTCCACGAGGAGGCCATCCTCGACGGCGCCGCCGGCCGCCTGCAAAGCCCGCTCATCCACTACAACTACGAGACGCTGGCCCAGTTCCACGCCAAACAACGGAAATACACCACCTACGACGCCGGCGTCCTGCTGCGACAGGGAGTCCGCCCGCGCGCCTACACGCCCTACACGCAAATCCCGCGTCATTTCTGGCGGCGCTTCGTGACGTTGGCCGGCTGGCGCGATGGCCTCTACGGGGTCTTGCTCGCCGGGCTGATGGCCTATTACGAGATGGTCAAATACCGCAAACTCCGGAGAATAGGACACGGATGAACACAGATTCCACGGATTAAAAGCAGGAGCGCAATTTGGAAATCGCAGCTACTAAAAATCCGCGTCCCATAAGAATCTGAGTTTTCTTTGCGCCTTTGCGCCCTGGCGACTTGGCGTTTTTTTAACGCAAGGGCGCAAAGACGCAGGGACGCAAAGTTTAATTGGTTTCCTGGCGTCCTGGCACCCTGGCGTCTCTGCGTTCATCTTAAAACTCATGGTGAAATGAACACTCTCTTACATGTCACTTTAGCAGCCCTGCTGCTCCTGACCGCCTGCGCCGCGCCCACCGTCGCGCCTACCCGCTCCCCGCTGGCCGACTGGGACCCTATGCCCACCCGCGCCCCCACAGCGACGCCACGGCCCGCATCGAGTTACCTGCAGGAAATGGATGCGGCCCTGCTGCGCGGGGATTTAGCAACCGCCACAGTCGCCTGGGAGCAGGCGCAGCGACTCGCGCCGGAGGACGGCGCCATCCTGCAAGCCGGCGCGCGTCTGGCGTTGACATTGGGCGACCTGGAGCTGGCGGAACGCCGGGCACAGGCCGCCGTCACCGCCGCGCCACAGGATGCCACGGCCTGGGCATTGTTGGGAACCATTCAGCAACGACGAGGCAAAAGCGAGCAGGCGCAGGAATCCTTGGAGACCGCCCAGTCGCTGGACCCCACGCTCGCACCCGACCTCTTCGCCGCGCGCTGGCAGAGCGCCCGGCGCGCCTACGACGCCGACATGCTCGCCGTCCTGGCCCATGACTACCTCAGTAGACGTCCCGGCGACCCCCTGGCTACCTACTTCCGGGCCGAAGCGTTCTTAGCCGCCGGAGATTCCTCCAACGCGCTCCGCCTGCT
>JAUWHU010000345.1 GCA_030605705.1 Thermoflexia bacterium
CTGCTCGTTATCTGCCCGCGTAAAGACGATGCCCTCTTCCTCCGCCAGTCGTTTCCATGCCTGAAAGTGATATTCCGCCGTGTCCGTGATCACGCCATCCAAATCTAAGATAAAAGCTTGCAAGTTAGTCATACCCATTTCTCCTTTGATAATGACACGCCAATGGTTATTCTCGCAACAACCGGGCCGCCAGGGCAGCGTAGGCCGCTGCAGCCGTGTAGACCTGCTCCAGCTCCACGTGCTCATCACCAGTATGAGCCAGCGCGGGGTCGCCGGGGCCAAAGCCCACGGTGGGGATCTGTGCCACACCGGCGGTGTACGCCCCCTCGGTAGCAAAATTCCAGTACTCCAGGGTCGGTCGCAACCCCACCTCGCGGGCGGATTGCAGCATCGCCACGATTAACGGGTGCTGCTCACCAAAGACCCAGGAAGGCGAGGCCCGGCGAGCGCGATAGGTCTTGCCCGTATGAGTGCGCACATCCTCCTCGATCACGCGCAACTGAGCCTGAATTCCCTCCCGAGCGATGACCCGCTGCACTTCTGCCAGCGCCGAGGTTTCGGTTTCCCCCACTATCAGACGACGGTCAATGATGATCTCACAAAGTTCCGGGATAGCGTTCCGACTCACCGCCTGGGAACGAATATCCGTCACAGCCAACACCCCCGCCCCCAGGAAAGAATCCACGGCCAGTTGTTCCGCCAGGATCTCCAGCCCGAAGATCACTCGCGCCGCTGCGTAGATGGCATTCTCGCCCAACTCCGGGGTGGCGGAATGGGCGGAGCGACCCTGCAGCGCCAGCCCCATCTCCATGTGACCCCGCTGCCCGCGCACCACCTGCAGATTCGAAGGTTCCGCGATCACCACCCAGTCGGCCTCCAGACCATCTTCCTCAAAGAGGATGCGCGTCCCGGTGCCCTCCGCAGGCTCCTCCAGACCGACGACAGCCACCAGCACGCGCCCGCGCAGCGGGATGCCCAGCCGCTGCAAATGCGCCGCGCCGTAGAGCGTGGCGGCCAGCCCGCCCTTCATATCGCAGGAACCTACGCCGTAGAGACGGCCATTCCGCACTTCTGCCCCCCAGGGCGCTCTGGTCCAGTGGCTGAGGTCGGGAACCCCAACCGTATCCATGTGACTGTCCAACAACAAAGTTGGCCCCTCCGCCGCGCCTAAAGCGCCCACGACGTTGCCGGCTTCGTCCATCCACACCTCAACGAATCCCAGCCGGCGCATCTCCTCCATCACCAGAGCGGCAACGGCTCCCTCCTCACCGGAGAGACTGGGGGTTTGCACCAACTTACGCAAAAAAGCCAACAAAGATTCACGTTCTGGTGTTGTCAAATACCATTGATTCATGCTCGAGCTATCCCTCCTGGAAATCGTAGTGGCGACTTCGGTCACCCTAATAAGCCCCTTCGCCCAAAAATGCCTTGGGGATCGTGCGCAGAAGAATTGTCAGGTCTAACCACGGCGACCAGTTTTCGATGTAGTACAGGTCCAACAACACCATCTCATCGAAAGTCAATTCACTGCGCCCGCTGACCTGCCAGAGACCCGTCATGCCTCCGGGAACGACGAGACGCTTTCTGTGCCAGGGCTGGTATTCCTCCACTTCAGCGGGGATGGGAGGACGCGGCCCAACCAGGCTCATATCTCCCCGCAACACGTTCCAGAACTGCGGAAATTCATCCAGGCTCGTGCGGCGCAGGAAAGCCCCCACCCGCGTCAAGCGGGGATCATCATGGATCTTGAAGAGCGGGCCATCGGCCTCATTGAGCTCCTGCAAACGATCCATCTCTCGTTCCGCCCCCTGCCGCATGGAACGAAATTTGCAGATGTAAAACCGACGTCCGTGGCTCCCCACCCGCTCCTGGCGGAAGAGAATCGGCCCCGGCGAATCCAGTTTGATCGCCAGTGCAATCAATCCCCACAACGGCGCTCCCAGTGTCAGGCCCAGGAACGCCACCACCACATCCACGACGCGCTTGAAGAGCAAAGCCGTGCGGCCGAAAGCGATCTCGTACACGTTGATCATGGGGACGCCACCCAGGTCTCTGATCTCCACCTGGCGCAGGCTCAGCTGGAAGAAATCCGGGACGATACGCGCGATGACATTCCGGCGCTCACACTCCCGCAGCACACTGAGTATCCGCCGTTGTTGGTTCCAGGGCAGCGTTACCAACACCTCGTCCACGTTCTCGCTGTCAATCACGCGCGCCAGATCGTCAATGGAACCCCGCCCCTTGAAACGCCCCAGCTCTCCCTTACCCTTCTCCGGGTTGTCGTCAATGTACCCCACGATCTCGTAACCCAGGTCGGGGCGCGCCACGATGGTCCGCATCACCCGCCGCCCCACCTCGCCGGCCCCCACGATGATCACCCGCTTCACACCGATGCCTCGCCGCCGGAGCCGGCTCTGCAAAGCCAATACACAAACGCGATCTAAAGAAAGCAAAAGGAACATCACTGCCCCCGCTTCCAAGATCAGCAGACGCGAGTAGATGAGGGGACGGAAAACAAAGGCGAGCGCCAGCACCAACACGAGAGCTTTGGCGACGGCGTTCATGATGCGGTAAACGTGATCGAGCCAGGGCCGCCCCCGCCAATCCCGGTATCCCCTATCCAGCGCCAGCATGAAGGGAATGATCGCGATGAAAATGCCGGCGAAGGGCAGGTACGCTAGCAACGGCGCATCATAGACCACATCCTTGAACCATTGCAGGCGGTAACGAGACAGGTACGCCAGCAGCATAGCCAATCCAATCATAGCCATATCCAACGGAATCACCCACCAGGGAGCCGCTTCCTTATTCCTTCTTCCGTTTCTCTTCACTGCTAATCCTCTTCCGAAGCGAGAATGCGCCGGTAAAGTCCGACGGTCTGACGCGCCGTCTTCTCCCAGGTGAAATGAGCCGCGTGGGCCAATCCTTGCTGACGCAACCGCTCGCGCAGGGCCGTATCTGTCAAGAGACGGTGCAAGCCCTCTACCACGGCGGTCACGTCATCCGTCGCCACGGTGAGCGCGCCATCCCCGGCAGCCTCCGGCAACGCCGTGGCGTTCCCCGTGAGCGTGGGAGTTCCG
>JAUWHU010000579.1 GCA_030605705.1 Thermoflexia bacterium
GCCCTGTTGGCCCGTCCCACCCTCGACGAAGCGGACATCGTGAGGGCGCAGGCGTACCTGGAAGCGACGGGCAGCCGGGAGTACGCGCAGACTCGCGCCCAAGAGTACCATCGCCGTGCGTTAGCGGCTCTGGCGCGCAGCGGTGGTCAAGGAGAAGCACAAGAGTCGCTGCATACCCTCGCGCAGCACCTTTTGGATCGGGATAGGTAATTGGGGGCGGGCCAGCGTCATAGCGTCCCAGCGTTTTAGCGACTGCTCTGAAAATAATCTCCACCGTGGACAGCTCGGGCCGATCTCCCGACCGTGCCCGTCTGGGCTGGGTCGTGGCTCGGTCGGAGACCGGCCACAGCTAGTCGGGGTTTATTTTCGAGGCAGATACGAAAACTGCAAATCCAGAACTCTGTGCGGTGGGTACTGCCTGCCCATACTGCGCTCTGTGGGAAAATTCTTGGTTTTTTCAAATACTAATCCATCACGCTCGCCAGTTTCAACAGCAGAGGATCGAGCGGTTTGAGCGCCTTCACGGCCTCGTCCAGCGGAAAAAGCTCCAACTTCCCGTCATGCAGTGCGACCATCTTGCCGCTCTCCCCCGCCAACAGGGCGTTGGCCGCTGCCGCCCCCATCCGGATCGCCAAGGTGCGATCGAAGACCAGCGGTCGCCCGCCGCGTTGCAGGTGTCCTAACACCGTCACACGCACGTCGAAGCCGACATCCTCTTTGCGAGATAGCAGGTAGTCCTCCAGCGCTCGCGTGCCGGGCTTCCACCCCTCCGCGATCACGATGATGCAGTGACTTTTGCCGCGCGTATAGGCGTCCACGACCACCTCGGCGACGTGCTCTAACGAGATATCCTGGCGTTCCGGCACCAAGATGAGCTCGGCCCCGCCGGCCAAACCGCTCTGCAAGGCCAAATAACCGCAATCCCGCCCCATCACCTCGATGAGGAAGGCGCGCTGGTGTGAGGAGGCCGTGTCCTTGATCCGGTCAATGGCCTCCACGATGGTGTTCAACGCTGTATCCACTCCCACCGCGATTTCGGTTCCGCCGATGTCATTGTCAATTGTGGCGGGGATGCCGACGGTGGGGAACCCCATCTCGTGCAGAGCCAGCGCGCCGGCAAGCGACCCGTTTCCACCGATGACGACCAGCCCCTCAATGCCGCGCTGGTTCAGGTGCCGGATGGCCGTGCGGCGCACCTCGATTTTGATGAACTCCGGACAGCGTGCCGTGCCGAGGAAGGTGCCGCCTCGTCCCAAAATGCCGCTGACATCCCGGCTTAGCAGAGGGATCATATCGTTCCCCAGCAGACCGGCGTAACCCCAACGCACGCCGAAAACCTCGACGTTTTTCTTGAGCGCCTGGCGCGTCACCGCGCGAATACAGGGATTGAGACCTGGGCCATCCCCCCCACTGGTCAAGAGTGCTATACGTTTCATGAGTGTTTTCCCTCCATCCTATCATAAGTTCTAACATGATGAAAAAAACGTAACTGCCCAGATGTAGTAGACCTCCGAGGTCTTTGTACAGATCTTATCTGTCGAAGTACTTACCAGGACTGGATTTTCGCCGCCGTACAGAGGATTTGAGACCTCGGAGGTCTAAAATAGGTGGGCCTGGGTAGTTACAAAAAAAACGACAGACATTGTTTTTCAATGTCACATTGTACCCAGTTCGGGCGTTCTGACAAATCGTTTCAAACATCTCCAGCGCCATGAATAAATCCTGGCGTAAGTTCGGTGTTGACTTTCCTTGTACCCGAGGTTATCATAAGCACAGTCGGAAAGCGGAGTTTGGCTAATTTTAGCCGAAATCACCAAGTTGCTCACGTCCAGTTGGGTAATGGAGGCAGTCGCAAAATGCACATTCTTATCCTTGTCGCAGTAGCTGGGGCGCGGGAGAAAATGCCAGCCGCACTGGGGGATGTGGCGGACCGTTACACGATTGTTACGACCTGGGCAGAGGTTCTCGCTGCTCTCAAGGCGGACCGTCCCGATTTACTTATCGTTGAGCGGACTGCTCTGGCTCAAGTAGAACTTGCCGTGCTGTCTGACCTGGAGAAACCTGGTCGCTGGCCCCCTTTGCTCCTGGTGGATGCGCCGGTCAAGGACGCCAGGGAGGGGATCGCGGCGACCCGCCGGCTCACCCAGGCCGCGCACCGGGATTATCAAATCGGAGAGCTCTACATTGATACACGCAAGAAGCGCGTGAGGCTCGGTGAGCGTTGGGTCACACTGCCTCCAATACAGTATCATCTGCTGTTGGCGCTGGCCCAACGGTCTGGTGAAGTCGTAGGCAGCCGGGAATTGCTGCAGGCGGTCTGGGGGTATGATGCCAGAGAGCACGAAGCCCGCGAGTTAATCAAAGTCCATATTCGTCAAATCCGCCGGCGTTTAGGACTGGATCCGGAGAAATACCCGTATATTCGCTCTGTGCGTGGTTTTGGCTATATGCTCGCTCCACCCGACGAGGAATGAGCTGTGAGGAATCTTCCTCGGCCACAGTCAGTGACCAGGAACACCAAAAAGCGCCTCACCATCCGGTGAGGCGCTGACAACTTCCTACAATCTGAGATAGGTCCTCGTATCTACTTATCTCTTACCAATTTTCCGTCTCCTTTTCCCATTCCTCATCGGAATCAAGAGGAAAATCCACGTCAAAGGGGGACTCACTGATGATTTCCAGCTTCGTGCCGCACTCGCGACAAACGACGCTGTCACCTTCGTGTGGATCCTTTACATTAATGACCGCCTCACATTGGGGACAATACGTTTTGGACATAGCTAACCTCCATTTTTGTCTCAAACTCAGTTTTCTCGCGCATTAGTTTCTCGGCGAGTTGCCCGCAGTATAGCACAAAACAGCTCAAAAATCGGTAAGCTATTGGTGAAACTCCGGTGAAGATTTGGTGGAAATCGCAATACTTAAGGGCAGTACGACCTATCTCAGGCAGCCGCATGTTTTGCTTGAACCGGCTCACCACAATGGCGCGGTGAACAGGGCCAAAGTGATCAAGGCGATCAGGGCGGTCAGTCCTCTCGCCAGGGCGTTGGTCACACGGCTGTTCCGATACGCGCCCATCAGCTGTGGGTCGTTAGCTAACTGCAGCATCAATACCAACAGCACGGGCAACAGGATGGCGTTGAGCGTCTGCGAGAGCCACATCAACGAGAACAGCGGCACGCCGGGCAGTACCACCACCGCCGCGCTCAACACGATCAAACCGGTGTAGAGGCCGTAGAAGATGGGAGCTTCCCGTGGCCGGTGATTCATGCCGCGCTCCCAGCCGAAAGCCTCACAGACAGCATAGGTCGTCGCCAGAGGCAACACCGACGCGGCCAACAGTGAAGCCCCTATCAACCCCATATTGAACAGGTATTTGGCCTGCGGCCCGGCCAAGGGAGCCAGGGCTAACGCGGCCTGCTCTGCCGTCTCGACGTGGACCCCGTGGGCGAAGAGCGTCGCGGCGGTGGTGATGACGATAAAAACGGAGATAAGGTTACCGACAACCACGCCTGTCACCACGTCCCACCGGACATAGCGATACTCCTGGGGCGTCACCCCTTTGTCCACAACAGAAGCCTGCAAATAGGCAACGCCCCAGGGCGTGATGGTCGTGCCGACCATCGCCAGTAAAGTCAACACGTAATCTGTATCGAAATAAAAACTGGGCGTGACCAGCGCGCGCAGTACCGTATCCCAGGGAGGATGCACCACGAAGGCGGAAATGACGTAACTCAGTGAGGCCAGACAGAGGACTAAGAGGAATTTCTCTACCCGCGAGTAAGAACCACGGGTGACGAGTAACCAGACCAGCAGCGCGGCGACCGGCACCGCCACGTAGCGGGAGATACCTAATAATTCCATCCCGACCGCGATGCCGGCGAATTGGGCCACGGTCGTGCCGAAGTTAGCCAGGAGCAGGCAGAACATGGCAAAAGCGGTTGTTTTGACGCCAAATCGCTCGCGGATCAGGTCGGCCAAGCCTTTGCCTGTCGTTACCCCCATGCGGGCGGCCATTTCTTGCACAACCACTTCGCCCACGGTGACCACCAGGATCATCCACAGGAAGGTGTAACCGTATGTCGAACCGGCCATTGAGTAGGTAGCGATGCCCGGCGCGTCGTTGTCGGCGCTGGCCGTGATCAGCCCGGGGCCGATGATAGCCAGATAAAAGAGTGCCCGCTGCACAGCGCGTTTGATAAAATTCCGTGTGTTCATCATTGACTCCCCTGAAAAAAGGTTTTT